>DASWVA010000183.1:0-4122 GCA_036401415.1 Streptosporangiaceae bacterium | reverse complement strand
CGATCAGCAGATCACCGTGGTCCCGGGGGTGCCCCGGTACCACCGCAGCGACTGCATCCTGATCCGGTTCATGGGGGCCGGCGATCTGCAGCGGATGCCGGTGCAGCAGGCCCGGGAGGCGGGGTGCACCCCGTGCCGGGCTTGCCAGCCGGACGGTGAGCAGGACGACGACTGAGCTGGCTGTTCCCCGCCGTCCGCCGTCCGCCTGGCGCCTGGCACCTGTCCGTCCGCGCCGGCCGCGCCGCGCGTTACGCCTTGCCCAGCCAGAACGTCAGGCCGAGCGCGGAATCGCGGTGCTCCCGGGCCCGGTCGTCCCCGGCGTCGGGCCAGCCCGACTGGTAGCTGGTAGCCAGCACCTCACCGGCGATCAGCGTGCCCTGCTGGTCCAGAGCGGCCGCCAGTTCGCTGTCACTGGTGTCCCACCAGAGTTGGATGCGGTCGGTGACGTCCAGGCCGTCGCTCTTGCGGGTGTCCTGGACGAGGCGGATGACCTCGCGGGCCAGGCCTTCGCGGCGCAGTTCGGGGGTGAGTGAGGTCTCCAGGGCCACGGTCTCACCACCGTCGCTGGCCACGGTCCAGCCTTCCTTCGGCGTCTGGGTCACGATCACCTCGTCCGGGCTGATCGTGACCGGTTCGCCGTCTACCGTCACCGTGACCTGGCCGTCCTCCCGCAGAGCCGTGGCCAGGGTCACCGCGTCCTCTGCTTCGATGGCCCTGGCCACGGTGGGGGTGGCCTTGCTGAACCGGCGGCCGAGGGCGCGGAAGTTCGGTTTGACCGTGTAGTTGACCAGATCACCGCCGACCGAGGCGAGCGGCTCCAGTGTGTGCACGTTGAGCTCTTCCGCTACCTGGGCGCGCAGTTCGTCCGGCAGCGACGCGAAGCCGGCCGCGCCGACCAGTGCCCGGGCCAGCGGCTGCCGGGTCTTGACCGTGGCCGCGGCCCGCGCTGACCGGCCCAGCTCGACCAGGCGCCGGGTCAGCGTCATCTGGCCGGGCAGCTGCTCGTCGATCAGTGCCGGGTCCGGCTCCGGCCAGCGGGCCAGGTGCACCGACTCGGGCGCGTCCGGCGTGCGCAGTGCGTTCCAGACATGATCGGTGAGGAAAGGCGTGATCGGGGCCATCAGCCGGGTCACGGTCTCCAGGCACTCGTACAGCGTGGCGAACGCCGCGGACGATGCCGGGGTGCGCGGCCCCTCCCAGAACCGGCGCCGCGACCGGCGCACGTACCAGTTGGACAGGTCGTCCAGGAAACCGGCGATGCGCCGGCCTGTCCCCGCGGTGTCGAATCCCTCCATCAGGCCGGTGACGTCCCGCACCAGCGTGTGCAGTTCACTCAGCACCCAGCGGTCCAGCACCGGCCGCTCGGCGGGCGGGGGCGCCTCCCCGAGCCGGTCCGGGCCCCAGGCGTTACCGTCGGCGGCGGCGGCATTGGCGTACAGGGCCAGGAACGACACCGTGTTCCAGTAGGTGAGCAGTACCTTGCGGACGATCTCGTCCAGGGTGCCGTGCCCGACCCGCCGGGTGGACCACGGCGAGCCGGAGGCGGCGAAGAACCAGCGCAGGGCGTCCGCCCCGTGCTCTTCCATCAACGGAAGCGGCTGGAGGATGTTGCCGAAGTGCTTGCTCATCTTGCGGCCGTCCTCATCCACGACCAGGCCGAGGCAGACCACGTTCTCGTAGGAGTTCCGGCCGAACACCAGCGTGCTGACGGCCATCAGAGAGTAGAACCAGCCGCGGGTCTGGTCGATCGCCTCGCAGATGAACTGGGCGGGGAAGGCCCGCTCGAACTCCTCCTGGCTCTGCCCGGGCGCGCCGAACCGGGCAAACGGCATCGACCCCGAGTCGTACCAGGCGTCGATGACATCCGGGACCCGGCGGGCCGGTTCTCCGCAGTCGGGGCAGCCAAAGGTCACCTCGTCCACAAACGGCCGGTGGGGGTCCAGGCCGGTCAGGTCCTGCCCGGCCAGCTGGCCCAGCTCGGCGCGCGAGCCAACGCAGGTGATGTGGTCGTTCGCGCACTCCCACAGCGGCAGCGGCGTACCCCAGTAACGGGTCCGGGACAGCGCCCAGTCCACGTTGTTGCGCAGCCACTCGCCGTACCGGCCGTGCTTGATGTTCGGCGGGTACCAGTTGGTCTTCTCATTCTCGGCCAGCAGCTGGTCCTGGGCCGCGGTGGTGCGGATGTACCAGGAGGGCAGCGCGTAGTAGATCAGCAGTGTGTGGCAGCGCCAGCAGTGCGGGTAGCTGTGCTCATAGGGCTCGGAACGGTACAGCAGGCCCCGGTCGGCCAGGTCCTGGACCAGCTGCGGGTCGGCGTCCTTGAAGAACATGCCGCCCACCAGGGGCACGCTGTCCTGGAAGCACCCGTCCAGCCGGATCGGGTTCACCACCGGCAGCCCGTGGGCCCGGGTGACCTGCATGTCGTCGGCGCCGAAGGCCGGGGCCATGTGGACCAGGCCGGTGCCGTCCTCGGTGGTCACAAACTCCCCGGGCAGCACGACGTGCGCATCCGGGATCTCAATCAGGTCGAACGGCCGGCGGTAGGTCGCGCCGAGCAGCTCCTGGCCGGGGAACCGGGCGGCGACGTGCCAGCCTTCACCCAGGACCCGGGACATCAGGGCCTCGGCCAGCACCACGCTGTCTCCGTCGCTGTCTCCGTCGCCGGCCCGGCGGGCGAGCACGTAGGTCACCTCGGGGTGCACGGCGACCGCGGTGTTCGACACCAGCGTCCACGGCGTCGTCGTCCAGACCAGCAGGTCCGCGCCGGCCAGGTCGGGGTTCGCGCCGCCGGGCAGGTTCAGCAGCGGGAACCGCACGGTGACGGACGGATCGCGGACATTCTGGTAGACGTCCGGCTGGCCCATCTCGTGATCCGACAGCGGGGTGCCGCAGCGCGGGCAGTACGGGCTGATCCGGAAGTCCTTGACCAGCAGGCCCTTACTGAAGATTTCCTTGAGTGACCACCACACCGACTCGACGTAGGCCGGGTCCATGGTCCGGTAGGCCTTGGACAGGTCGATCCAGTAACCCATGCGTTCGGTCAGCGCAGTGAAGGCGTCCACGTGCCGCAGCACGGACTCACGGCACCGCTCGTTGAACTCGGTGATGCCGTAGGCCTCGATGTCCTTCTTGCCCGAGATGCCCAGCTCACGTTCGACGGCGACCTCGACCGGCAGCCCGTGGCAGTCCCAGCCCGCCTGGCGCTGTACATAGAAGCCCTGCATGGTTTTGAAGCGGGGAAAAACGTCCTTGAACACGCGGGCTTCGACGTGGTGCACGCCCGGCATACCGTTGGCGGTGGGTGGTCCCTCGTAGAACGTCCAGGTCCGGCCGCCTTCGGTTTGCTTGACCGAGTGCTCGAAGACGTTCGAGGCTTCCCAGCGGCTCAGGATCTCGCGCTCGACCGCGGGCAGGTCGATCTGTGCCGACAGCCCGGGGAAACGCGGTGCGTCCGGGGACAGGTCAGATGCCTGCGACATGAGCGGTGCCTCCAGCAAGTAGCGATGAGTGCTGGAGGGACGGGGCCCCCGCTCGCTGCGGCGGTCCCGCGGTACCACCCTCCTTGGCCGCCGCTGGACTACTGCGGGCGGCCCTCTCAAGGTTCCTGCGGCCGGGTCTACTGAGCCTCACGCCTGAGGCGCGGGGCGGTTCTTCCGGCGGCTCCGGGGTGATCTGGCGCTGGGCCTGGCCGCCGGGCTCACACCATCCCCGGTTCGCTCCTGGCAGGCGGTCAGCGGCAGCTGTCCCCATCGATGCCGTGCAGGCCACCAGAATATCCGATGCCAGGGGCGTGATGCGCTCTGATATTGACGTGCTGCGCTGGATAGCGCACGTCGTTCCGGGTAGTGATCCGCTGCTGGACCGACTGCGCTCGGGCCGGCTGCATCCATTGGCGACGGCGCAGCGAATTGTATTTGCAGAGCAACGCGGCAGCGGCTTATCCTCCGTTGACCGTTCACATTCATGATCGTCTATAGCCCGTCGTAGGAGGCATGAGATGGCCACTGCCCCGCGTTCTGAGGCTGCCGCTCTCCCGGTGCGTCCCGAAGACCTTTCGGTACGTCCTGGGGAAGAGCCGTGGACCGGCGCCGAGCTCGCCGAGGTCCGGCAGACGCTCGAAAA
>DASWVA010000182.1:0-19072 GCA_036401415.1 Streptosporangiaceae bacterium | reverse complement strand
TCCACAGCCACCTCCTGGCGCATGATCGACGTAGCGAACGTGATCCGGGCCGGGCGGATGCAACATGTCAGAGCCAACGCTGACGCTGCGACCTCGGCGGTCTCAACTTGAGACAGCACGGCGAGGAGGGGCGTTTACGGTTTGTTCTAACTTGGTATCAGCCACGTGAACGGATGCTCACTACGCGCAGGCTGAGCCTCCAGCCCGAGACATCCGTCCACACGGTCCGGGAGGCACCATGGTGCAGGCAGCAGTGCCGCTGCAGGCAATGAGCGGCAGTGTCCGGCTGGCGAAAGCCAGGGAACGTTTCCTGAATGCCGAGCCGGTCGGGCCGCAGGAGGTACGCGAACCGATCCTGGCGTCGTGGCGCCGGTCGCGCGACTGGAGTGTGGCCGCGGACCGGATCGACCTGCGGTACACCCGTGACCCCGACCCGGAGACCGCGCTGGCCCGCAGCGCCGACCCGGTGCTCCGTAACCTGCACGAACAGCTCGACGGGCAGCCGATCAGCATCATCTTGACCGACGCCAGCGGCCTCGTGCTGTCCCGGCTCACGGCCGACCACGACCTGCAGCGTCACCTCGACGGCGTCATGCTGGCCCCCGGTTTCAACTACTCCGAGGAAATCGTGGGCACGAACGGGATCGGCACCGCGCTGGAAGCGGGCCGGCCCACCCAGGTGTTCGGGCACGAGCACTACGCCGAGCACCTGGAGGGCCTGGCCTGTGCCGGGGTGCCGATCCACCACCCGATCACCGGCAAGACGGTCGGGGTCATCGACCTGACCTGCTGGCGCAAGAACGCCGACCCGCTCCTGGTCGCGCTGGTCAAGAACACCGCCGACCAGATCACCCAGTCGCTGCTGAACGGCACCAGCGGCCGGGAGTTCAGCCTGCTCGAGGAGTACGTGCGGGCGTGCCGGCGCACCGGCGGAATCGTGCTGGCCATCGGCAACGACGTGACCATGATGAACGACTACGCCCGGCGCGTTCTCGATCCGGCCGATCAGGCCGCGCTGATCGGCCAGGCCGCCGAGGTGCTGGGCCGCCGCTCGTCCGGCGCGGTGACCGCCGAGCTGCCGACCGGCCTGCGGGCCCGGATGTACTGCCGCCCGCTGGACACCGGCACCCCGTTCAACGACGGGATCGTGCACGTGAAGCTGCTGGAGAGTGCGCCGCGGCCGGCCGCGACCCCGGGCAAGCAGGGGGCCAGGGCGCCGATGTTCCTGCCCGGCCTGGTCGGGTCGGGCGTGCTGTGGACCCGGGCGTGCCGGGAGGCCGAGACCGCCTACGACACGGGCGAGTGGCTGACCCTGGAGGGCGAGCCCGGGGTGGGCAAGATGGCCCTGGCCCGGGCCGTGCACCAGCGCCGCAACCCGGCCGGCCGGCTCCACGTCCTCGACGCCGCCGCCGTGACCGGCAGCGACTGGCTGGCCGCCGCGCGCAGCGAGCTGCTGGACGGCGAGGGCATGCTGGTCATCCGGCACGTGGACCAGCTCAACGTCAAGCAGGTGCACGCCCTGTCGAGCGCGCTGCAGGAGGCACGGGCCGCGCGCCGGGACCGGACCCTGAGGGTCGCGGTCACGCTGAGCCGGAAGAACACCGGGGCCGACCTGACCAAGCTGCTGCGGTTCTTCCCGGCCACCGTCGAGCTGCCGCCGCTCCGGCACCACATCGAGGACCTGCAGGAACTGGTGCCGTTCTTCCTGGCCCGGCTCAGCCAGCACGGCCGGGTGGTCTGTTCCCCCGAGGCCATGCAGTTGCTGCTGCGGTCCAGCTGGCCGGGCAACACGGTGCAGCTGTGGCAGGTGCTGCGCAAGGTCGTGCAGCGCCGCCGGGCGGGCTCGATCCAGCCGGCCGACCTGCCGCCCGAATGCTGGACGGTGAGCCGCCGGCTGCTCAGCCCGCTGGAGTCGATGGAACGCGACGCCATCGTGCAGAGCCTGCTCGACTGCGACGGCAACAAGGTGAAGGCGGCCGAGGCACTGGGCATGTCCCGGGCCACGATCTACCGGAAGATCCACGAATACGGGATCGTCACCCCGGGCCCGGCGGCGGCGTCAGCGTCCTGACCAGGCGGTCCCGGCCAAGGGGTGCCCGGCCAGGGGTGCCCGGCCGGGGGAGCCCGGTCAGGCGGCCGTAACGGCGGCGTCCTCCGCCGCGTCCACCAGGGCGTCCGGGAAGTTGTCCCCGGTGCCGCAGAACACGCGGCGCCCCTCCGCGCGGGTCCGGCGCAGCAGCACGGTGAAGCGCTCGCCGGTTTTTTCGGTGCAGATCACGAAACCGTCGTCCAGCAGGCGGGACGTCAGGTCAACCAGTTCACTCATCCTCGGCCACTCCTCATCCGGCGCGGCAGGCGAACCGAAAGTCATGGTGCACACGCTCTGTGTAACGTCGCTTACTGACAAGCCAAGGTAACCACGTGACTCCCGAGCCTGCAGGCGTCTGGCCGCATAAGTCCCTGCGACCTTCCCGGCGCCAGCCTCATGAACGCGGGTCAAGAGGGCCTGACCAGGCGCTGAGCTGGGCATATACCCGCATGGGGCAAAGATTTTCCGATCCGGGCGACGACCGGAATTCCTTGCCCTCAGGGGCACCCGCCGCAAACGACGAACGCCCCGGTCGGCTGACCGGGGCGTGCGCGGATACTGATCGGTGGAGGTGGCGGGAATCGAACCCGCGTCCTTCAATGCATCACCAGGGCTTCTCCGGGCGCAGCACTGCTTCGATTTTCTCGGCCCCGGCATTCACGCAGGCAAGATGCCGACGGGCTCAGCCACTGTTAGATGTCCCGCACCAGTCCCGTGACCGGGCCGGCAGGTAAGCCTTCTAGCTGATGCCAGACACCGGGTCGAAGGCAACCCCGGGCTGACAAGCGTCTAACTCGCCTCAGGCGGCGAGAGCGACGCTAGTGCGCGTTTTATTGGCACTTATTCGTTTACGGTTGCGTGATTTACGAGGTCACAACCGCAACCCTCGGCCCGCTTCACCTGGATCAACCATCGAAGTCGAAACCGATCACCCCCTATGGAATTGTCAGCCGGACGTCGCACGCGATGCCCTGCTCCGCCCGACCGTACACCGATAACGCCGAACCGCCAACCCGGATTCCCGTCACCGGGCTGAGGCGCCGGGTCAGGAACGGGCGCCCGGAAGGGCTCTGAGGAACTGGCCGGCCAGGCTGGAGGCGGAGACGTCTGAGGACCGGCTGGTGACGAGGATGGCGAACGCGGTGTCGCCGCGGAAGCCGACGAACCAGCTCTGCCACTGGGTGTGCCGGCCGCTGCCCGTCTGGATCAGGGCGGTCTGGCCGTGAACCGCGGCGCCGGACACGTTGGCGCTCTGGCCCGTGCCCGACGTGACCGTGGCGCGCATCAGGGACCGCAGCGAACTCAGGGCGCTGGCGGACAGTGGGGCCTGATTGGATGACGGTGCGTCCGCGGGGCTGGTGACCAGCATCGGGCCGTGGTAGACACCGGTGTCCACGGCCGCCGCGACCAGGGCCATGCCGAGCGGGCTGACCGTGACGCCCTGGCCGATGGTCACCCCGGCCCGCTGGGCGTCGCTGGTGGCGGTGGGCACCGAGCCGGAGTAGGCCGGCACCGGCAGCTGCCAGTTGGTGCCGAGACCGAAGCCCCGGCCCACCTGGGTGAGGTCGGAGTTGTTCAGCCGCCGGGACAGGCCCGCGAACGCGGTACTGCAGCCCTGGGCGAAGTCCGTGCTGAACGTGGGGTTCGGGCCGGCCGACGAGGAGGCCCCCAGATCACTGAACAGCTGTCCGCCGACGTTCGCGGTGCTGGTGCACGGGACGGGGGTGCCGGTGGAAAACCCGGTGCCGAGCAGGGCCGCGGTGGAGACGATGGTGAACGCGGTGCCCGGTGAGACGTGCGCGTCCAGGGCGCCGCCCGCCGGGATCTGCGGCCCGGGCGCCTGCTGGCCCGCGGTAGCCAGAACCTTTCCGGTCGAAGCCTGCACCGCGACGATCTCGGCCGAGGCGTTGGGCGCCGCGTTCAGGGCGGCGGTCGCGGCGGCCTGCGTGGGCTGGCTGATCGTCGTCGTGATCGGCGCGCCCTCGCTGCCCCGCCACTGGCGCAGGACCGCGCTCTGCTGGCCGCTGGCGTTCTCGGCCACGACCTCGGTAGTGGGCGAGCCCGCGAGCCGGTGCTGGTAGGCCGCCTGCAGGCCGGTCAGGCCGACGGTGGTGCCGGGCTGGTAGGAGGCGCCCTCGTCCCGGAGCTGGCTGGACGCCTCCGTGCCGACGGTGCCGACCACCTCGCTGGCCTCAGAGGAAAACAGCCGCTGGGAAACCCGGTGCACGGCCAGCCCGGGCACTTTGGCCAGCATCGGCGACAGCTGGGCGTAGGAGGCCGGGTCCAGCGACAACAGGACCAGGTACTGGCCGGGCGGGGCGGCCTGGATCTGGCCCAGCACCTGGGTCGGGTTGAGCTGGGTGACGTTGGCCAGGTCACCGGCGGTGGTGACGACGTTCTTCAGGACCTTGGGCCAGACCCCGACCTGGTAGACGGCCGATGGGACCTGGAGCGGCTGGCCCTGGGCGCTGAGCACCGCGGCGCGGGCCGGCACCTGGGTCACCACGGCCAGCCGTTCGCCCGGGCCGAGCTGCGGGTTGATGACGCTGGGGGCCCAGGCGACCTTCCAGTCGGAGCCGAGCCTGCGCAGCTCGAACCGGCCGGAGTAGTCCCACTGGTGGCCACCCTCGCCCAGGTTGACCGACGCGGCGAAGTGGGCGTCGGCGGTGTTCCCGTGCTGCTTCAGCGAACCCATCGACAGAAACAAGGCGGTGGCGTCGAGCTGGGTGAACGCGCCCGACAGTGCGCCGGCCACGGTCGCTTCGGGGCCGGTGGTGTACGAGGCGGCGGTCTGGTAGTTGTGCTGCTGCCAGGCCAGCAGGAAGGCCTGGACCGTGCCCTCGGGTGAGGACTCCTGGCCGAAGCCGTCCAGAAAACCCGCGATGACGACGCCGAGCGTGACCAGGATCGCGACCAGCCGGATCCGGCGCGCGCGCATCGAGAGGCGGCGGGCCTTCTGCTGGCTGCGCGCCGAAAGCGGCCGGGGTGGCAGCGGGGGACGCTGGCTGGGCGGCGGAGCGGTGCTCCGGCCGGGCCGGGGCAGGATCCGGGCCGGGCGGCCGGTCCGGGCGTGAGAGCCGTGGCTGCCGCGGCTACCCCGGTCACGGGTGTGGAAGGACACCGGCCCCCTCCCCGTTACCGTCGCCGCCGGAGCGCACGGTCAACCTCCCTGGCCGCGTCCCTGGCCGCCAGGTCGTGCCGCTTGTCGTAGGTCCGCTTACCCCGTCCAAGGCCCAGCTCAACCTTGGCCTTCCCGTCCTTGAAGTACAGCTCGAGGGGAACCAGGGTCAGCCCCTGCTCAGCGACCTCTGCGGCCAGCTTGTCGATCTCCCGGCGGTTCAGCAGGAGCTTCCTGGTCCGCCGGACGTCGTGATTGGTCCAGGTGCCCTGGGTGTACTCCGGGATGTGCACGTTGTGCAGCCAGACCTCCCCATCGGAGATCTGGGCAAACCCGTCCGCGAGCGAGGCCCGGCCGGCCCGCAGCGATTTCACCTCGGTCCCGGTGAGCACCAGCCCCGCCTCGAAAGTGTCTTCGATCCGGTAGTCGTACCGGGCGCGGCGGTTGCGGGCGATCACCTTCCGCCCCTGCTCCCGAGCCACGTCGCTCCTATCCGCTTACGTCATATGCGCAGGTAGCGGCGAAGCGTGAGAAACGATGTCGCGCCGCACAGCACCACGCCCACGCACATCGCGAGGACCACAACCTCAATCAGGTCGCCGGTGCCGAGGCCTACGTTGAATGTGAAGTACTGCTGTAGGTTATCCAGCCACAGCGACTTCACCGCAATCAGCAGGCCCGCGGCGACCAGCCAGCCGATCAGGCCGGCGATCACCCCTTCGAGCAGGAAGGGCAGCTGGATGTAGAAGTTCGACGCGCCGACCAGCCGCATGATGCCAGTTTCCCGACGGCGGTTGAACGCCGACAGCCGGATTGTGTTCGCCACCAGCAACGTCGCCGCGACGAGCAGGACCAGCGCGATGATCACCACCGCGTTCCGGGCGCCGTCGAGCAGTTTGTAGAACTTGTCCAGGATGGACCGGTCGTCGATCACCGAGTCCACCCCCTTCTGGGTGGTCACCGCCGTGGCCACACTGCTGTAGTCGGCCTGCGGGTTCTTCAGCTTGATCTGGAACGAGTCCGGGATGTCGCCCTGCTGGACGGTGGACACGAACGACGGGCTGTTGGAAAACTCCTGCTTGAACCGCTGGTAGGCCTGGGCCTGCGATTCGTAGGTCACGCTCTGGACCTGAGACATCGAGGTGAGCGTCTGCTGGAGCTGCTGCCGCTCAGCCGGGGTGGACGGGCCGTTCTGCTTGCACTGGACGCTGACGCTCTGGTTGGTGCACAGGTAGACCGAGATCTCCACCTTGCCCTGCCAGTACGTCCGGGTGCTGTCGACCTGCTTGATGAACAGCAGGCCCGTGCCCAGCAGGGACAGGCTGATCGCCACCACCACGACGAGGGCCACGGTCATGGTGAGATTCCGGCGCAGGCCGATCCAGATCTCCTGGAGAACGAACTGTGCACGCATACTCTTGATTCCTCGCAGTCCAGCGTCGTGTGGTGGTTGCCCCCCGGCGGACGCCGGGTGACGGTGCCCCGCCGGACAGGCTACGGCACCTCAGTACGCCTGGCCGTACACACCGCGAGACTGGTCCCGGACCACCTTGCCGTATTCGAGTTCAATCACGCGCTTGCGCATGGAGTCCACGATCGCGGCGTCGTGGGTGGCCATGACCACGGTGGTACCGGTCCGGTTGATCCGGTCGAGAACCTTCATGATGCCGATCGAGGTGGCCGGGTCGATGTTCCCGGTCGGCTCGTCAGCCAGCAGGATCATCGGCCGGTTCACGAACGCCCGGGCCATCGCGACGCGCTGCTGCTCGCCGCCGGACAGCTCGTCGGGCATCCGGTCGTGCTTGCCCTCCAGGCCGACCAGGTCGATGACCTCGGGCACGACCTTGCGGATGAACCGGCGTGGCTTCCCGATGACCTCCAGCGCGAAGGCCACGTTCTGGTAGACGTTCTTGTTCGGCAGCAGCCGGAAGTCCTGGAACACGCAGCCGATGCGGCGCCGGAGCATGGGGACGCGCCAGTTGGACAGCCGGGCCAGGTCGCGCCCGGCCACGCGGATCCGGCCGTCGGTCGGCCGTTCCTCTTTGAGGACCAGGCGCAGGAACGTGGACTTGCCCGAGCCGGACGGGCCGACGAGAAAGACGAACTCGCCCTTCTCCACGCCGATGCTGACGTTCTCCAGCGCAGGGCGGCTCTGACTCGGGTAGAGCTTGCTGACGTTATCGAAATTGATCACAGGACCATCACAGCGATATCGGAAGATGGATCCAGGCGCAGCGCCCGGACCGGCGGTCCACCTGGGAAGCGGCTACCCAGGGCCGTGAGCGGGTAGCCTGGGACTCGTCAAAGGAACAGTGTAGGGGGAAACCCGAGAGCACAGCCCTATAACGCTCCAAGTGCACCGAACGATCGGCCGGAGGTACGCCCCATGAGCTGCGAACACCTTGCTTGTGCGCGTTGCGGGGGTCCGGTGAGCGAGGGCCGCTGCCCGGCATGCCGGGCCGCCCGGGATCAGATGCACCACAGCCACCCCAGCTACACGCCGCACATCCTGATCGCCGCCGCACTTCTGATCATGGTCCTGGCCGCGCTGGCGATTCACGCCGGCCTGTAGGGCAGCTACTCCGCTCCGCCGTTGTGTCCTCGGCGGAGCCACCTGATCTCAGCCTCGATGAAGTCGTCGATCTCACCGTCGAGGACGGCGGTGGTGTTGCCGGTCTCGAAGCCGGTCCGGACGTCCTTGACGTTCTGGTACGGGTAGAGGACGTAGTTACGGATCTGCGTCCCCCAGCTGCCGGTGATCTCGCCGCGCAGCGCGGCCATCTCGTCGGCCTCCTCCTGGCGGCGGCGCTCCAGCAGCTTGGACTGGAGCACGGCCATGGCCGAGGCACGGTTCTGGATCTGGCTGCGCTCGTTCTGGCAGGAGACCACGATGCCGGTGGTGAGGTGGGTGATCCGCACCGCCGAGTCGGTCGTGTTGACGCCCTGGCCGCCGGGCCCGCTGGACCGGTAGACGTCGACCCGGATGTCGTCCTCGTTGACCTCCACGTGGTCGGTCTGCTCCACGACCGGAACCACGTCCACGCCCGCGAAAGAGGTCTGGCGCCGGCCCTGGTTGTCGTACTTGGAGATGCGGACCATCCGGTGCGTGCCGTGCTCGCCACGCAGCGTGCCGTAGGCGTACGGCGCCTTGACCGCGAACGTCGTCGACTTGATCCCGGCTTCTTCGGCGTAGGAGATGTCGTACACCTCGGTCGGGTAGCCGTGCCGCTCGGACCAGCGCAGGTACATGCGCATCAGGTTCTGCGCGAAGTCCGCGGCGTCCGCGCCCCCGGCCTGGGCGTTGATCGTCATCAGGGCCTCGCGGCCGTCGTACTCACCGGACAGGAGCGTACGCACCTCCAGCAGGTCGACTTCCTTTCGGAGCATGGCCAGCTCGCTCTGGCCCTCGGCCCGCATCGGCTCGTCGTCCTCGCTGTCGGCCAGCTCGAACATCACCCGGGTGTCGCCGAGCCGCTGCCGTAGGTTCTCCAGCCGGGCCAGTTCAGCCTCCACGTAGGAGAGGCGGCGGGTCACCGCCTGGGCGTGCTGCTGGTCGCCCCACAGGTCCGGGTCGGCGGCCTGATCCCGCAGGGTCGCGGCTTCTTCCCGCATCGCGTCCGGGTCAAGTACCGCCTCTACGGTGGCGAGCTTCGACGACAGTTCCGAGATCTCATCGGTGGGATCGGTGGCTGCCATGGCGGACAGCCTATGCGAGCCGGTGCCCGCGGGCGCATGCCGGCACGGCGGCGGTACCGGTCCGGGTATCCTGCCCTCCAGGCCTGTTCCCGCACCGGGCCGCCCCTGGATGCAGCTGCCCGATCCCGCGCACGGCCGGAGTAACCGGTCTGGCATACTGGATAGCGGTAGCATCCCCGCAAAGCTGACCGTGCAGGCACGACAGCGGAGGATATGGTCGGGTCGGGACGTTTCCCCTCACCCGCGGATACGAATATGCGAGCCACTCTTAACCGCATTCCCAGAGCGATGACGGCCGTCGCCGGATCGCTGACGGCCGTCGTGATCCTGCTGTCGGCCCAAGGCTGCGGCACCACCGCGGACGCGACCACCGACGCGGTCGGCCCGACCCCGGCCGCCGCGCTGAAGGTGTTCAACGCCTACGTCACCGCGAACAAGGTGGCCGTGGCCAACCGTGACCAGCTGCTGGCCGAGTCCCTGACCAGCAGCGCGCAGTACAGCGTGCTGGCTTCGCAGTACGACGTCGCGGCCAGCACCGGCGTCCCGGTCACCAGCCCCCGCTACGGCCAGCCGAAGCTGTACGTGCCCAAGCTGACCACTTACCCGCAGTGGTTCGTGGCCGCCGTACCCGAGTACCCGTCCCACGGCGGCCGCGCCGGGACCGCGGTTATGGTGTTCGACCGGACCGGGGCTCTCTCGGGCTGGACCCTGGACGACGCGGTGCAGCTGGCCGGCGGCGTCCCGGCGCTGAACGTGGCGGTGGATCACCAGGGTTACGCCACCGCGCTTCCCACCACCGACGGCTCGCTGGAGGTCCCGCCGGACGAGGTGGGCGCGACCCACGCCTCGGTGGTGGACGATGGTCCGTCCAGCCCGGCCGCCAAGGTGGTCGCGGCCGGTGCGCAGACCACCGGGATCTACCGGGCCAACGCGGCCTACGCCGCGAAGATCCGGCCCGGCCACTGGATCTACGCATGGCAGATGGAGGGCACCAGTTACCCCTTCTTCGCCCTGCGGACCACCGATGGCGGAGCGATCGTGTTCTACACGATGGCGCTGAACGAGCAGACCTGGCCGGCGATCAAGCCGCCCGCGCACCCCAAGGTCCGGCCGCCGTCCATTCCGGTGCCGGACGTGTACAAGCCGCTGCTCGAAGCCGGCCAGGCCCCGTTCGTCTACGAGCTCGACGCCGGCTCCACCCTGCAGTTCCTGACCACCGACCCACCGGCGCCCAGGAACGGGGCCACTCCCGGCAAGCTCGTCGTCGTCGGCAGCGGCGGCGGCCTGACCTATGCCGGCGGCAGTTAGATGGTCCACCGCCGCTAGATGATCCACCCGGCCGCACCGCACCGGGCTGCCGCCGCAACCCGGTACCGCGCCATGCCCGCCAAGTTCCGGCTACACCGTGCGGTACAGCCGTCGCGGCCTGGCCGGCCTAAGTGCTGGCGGCCACGAAGAACACACCATGGCCACCCACGCGGGACATGGCGGGACTCGCTAATGGTGGCACGCCACACCGCCCCGAGCCTGGCCGGCTGATACCGCTGCCATGGGCGCCTGTGTCGGTGCAGAGCTGCGGGTCGGGTGCGCCGAGTACGCTAGCGCCACCTGACTCCGAGCTGTCAGCTTGTGTGCAGTTCGTCCAGCACGCGCTGGAGGCGCCGGGCGCGTGTCTCGGCGGTGCGTGCTCCGGTGATGGACAGGACCTGCCGCCGCTGGTTGCTGTAGGACAGGGCGGCGAACCGGCTGGACGCGGCGGGATCGGCGCGCAGGGCATCAGCGAGCTCGGCCGGGAGGTCCACTGTGCGGGGCGTGTCATCGCGTTCGAGTTCCACGGTGATGCTGTCGCCCGCGGCGATGCCGGCGGAGGATCGGATCTCGGCGCTTACCGGGATCTTGGGCTCGCCGCGCATGGCGGTGATGGTGCTGGCGTAGTGCGTGCCGTTGATGGTGACGCTGACCGGGATGCGCTTGCCGCCACCCAGCGCGGTCACGACCTGCTCTGGGATGCGGATGCCGGTAGCGGTCTTGCCGTCGAGCTGCAAGATGGCGGTGAATTCCATGGTCGTTGTCCCGTCTTGCCGAGGATGGATGCTGAGGCGGCCGTCAGGCCGGCGAGGCTGCGGCGCGGTGGTACAGGTGGGCGCTGACCAGCGCGAGCCAGATCCAGGACAGGACCACGGCGCCGGTGAAGGCCAGGACACCTGCACTGCTGGCGGCGGCACCGGCCGCGATGCCCGCGAAGGCCGCGAAGAACAGCACCCCGGTGACCAGCGAGAAGAAAGCCCAGCGGAACTGGCGCAGTCCGCGGAACTGCCGGGCCAGCACGAGGCAGGCCGTGACCAGGCCAAGGAAGCCGAAGGCGCCGAAGACGATATGCAGCGTCCCGTGCCAGCTCGGGGTGACCGTGGGGCCGGGCGGGGTGCCGACCGGGAAACGGTCAGCGGGGTCGGCAATGAAGAAACCAGCGCCGACCAGGCCAGCAGCATAGACACCGAGGAACCAGCCGCTGGCGGCGTTCATCGCCTCTGCGCGCCGCTCACGCACGACGCCGGCGGCGGCGGCGCCGACCATCAGCCCGGTGAGCACGAGCACCAGCACGTGGACCCAGCCGAAAGCGCCGTTGGCGAGCAGGCTCCAGTCGTCGTGGGCCAGGCCGAAGCCGGACCGGGTGAGCGCCTCGGTCAAAGAGGCGGC
The DNA here is from genome assembly GCA_036401415.1 of Streptosporangiaceae bacterium. GTDB lineage: Bacteria > Actinomycetota > Actinomycetes > Streptosporangiales > Streptosporangiaceae > Bog-532. Next base: position 7,472 of record DASWVA010000182.1, on the reverse strand, counting down.
AACGTAGAACGGCCCGGCGATCATGCCGTACCCGATCAGTGACTTGGTGACCCGCACGGCTGCGGGCGGGCAGTCGGCGGCCGGCCGGCCGGTTCGGACAATTGCGGTGGACATGGCAGCGCTTCCCCTCAGACTGAACTGTACTGACCAGTACATAACTAGGACAATACTGTGCGGTACAGTTCAGCGTCAAGGAGGTTTTATGGCTGGCCGGAAAGGCGCACTGATTCTCGAAACCGCGCGGCAGATGTTCCTGGAAAGGGGCTACGACGCGACGAGCCTGGATGATGTCGCCGCTGCGAGCGGCGTCTCGAAGACCACCGTCTACAACAACTTCAAGGACAAGGAGGGCTTGTTCAGCGCGGTCGTGCTCTCGGTTACCGAGCGCGCGGAACAGATCATCTCGGCACTGGGCCCCACCCTCAGCGCGGACAAGCCAGTAGCCGGACGACTGAACGCCGCCGCCCGCGCCCTGGCCCACGGCGTGCTCAGCCCAGCCGTCGTGCAGTTGCGGCGGCTAGCGATTTCCGAGGCCCTGCGGTTCCCCGGCATCGTCACCACCTACTGGGACCGTGCACCCGGGCGCACACTGGCTCTGCTCACCGAATCGTTCACGCGCATGGCCGCCCGGGGCGAACTGGACATCGACGATCCCGCGGCCGCGGCGGCGTTTTTCGCCTACGCGGTCCTGGGCTTGCACCAAGACCAGGCACTTCTGCAGCCGAACCGCCCGCTGGACAGCGGCGACATCGACGAGCACGTCAACAAAGTGGTCACCGCGTTCCTGCGAGCGTACGCGCCCATCACCCACCCCCAGGCCGTATCCCGGTAGCCAGGACCCAAGCCGCCGCCCACCGTCGCGATGGGAACCTACGGCGGCCTGCCACTGAAACCGGAGACGCGCATACTACGTTCGTACTCAGCGCGACTCCTGTACCGCGGTCACCGGCCGGGTCTGTCAAACGTTTTACCGTCCCGCACTTACGTGGTTTTCCGGGGCAGGGAGCTGGCGGCGACCAGGGCGCGGATCGCGCGCAGGGCCACCGACAAGGTGGTGAAGGTGGACCGCTCGCTCTCCCAGATCTCGCTCATGGTCCGGGTGGCCCGGCCGACGGTGGCCGCGTTGTGCTCGGTCCAGGCGGCCAGCCGCTCCTCGGGACTGCCCAGGCCGCCGATAGACAGCACGTCGCGGGTCAGGGCGGCATGGGCGGCGTACAGGTCGTCGCGCAGAGCGGCCCGGGCCATGCTGCTCCACCGGTCGTCGCGGGGCAGCGCGATGATCCGGTCCCGGAGCCGGGTGATCTGCAGCCGGTCGGCCAGGTCGAAGTAGACCTCGGCGGTCTCCTCGACCCCGCGGGAGGTGACCCCGGCCGTCTCCACGATGTCGAACGCGGAGTACGACGGGACCATGCCGGCCACCGACTCGGCCAGTTCCGGGGCCACGCCGCGGCCGGTCAGCGAATCCCGCCGCTGCTGGTGCGTCTCGGCGTCCCGGCCGGTCAGCAGCTTGGGCAGGCCGGAGCGGACGGCCAGCACCCCGTTGGTGAAGTGCTCCACCGCGCCGGTGACGTCGACCGGGGGCCGGCGGTTGTAGAGCAGCCAGCGGCAGGCCCGCTCGGTGAGCTTGCGCCCCTCCAGCAGCAGCACGATCCGGGTGCTGATGTCCACCGTGCCGTCCAGGGCGGTGACCTGGCGCCAGAACTCCCGCATGCCGAACACCTCGCGGGCCACCAGCCAGGTGCGGGTGATGTCCGGCACCGACGCGCCGGTCTCCTCGTTGAGACGGAAGGTGAAGGTGGTGCCGGAGGTGTCGATCATCTCGTTCACCACCGAGGTGGTGATGATCTCGTGGCGCAGCGGGTGCGTACCCATCCGGCCCGCCTGGGTCGCCCGCAACGGGGCCGGGAAGTAGCTGGTCAGTTCCTGGTGCAGGTAGGGGTCGTCGGCCAGGCCGGAGGCCAGGACCTCCTCGGCCGCCGCGATCTTGGTGTGGGCGAGGAGCAGGGCCAGTTCCGGGTTGGTCAGGCCCTTGCCCGCCGACCGGCGTTCGGCGATCTCCTTCTCCCCCGGCACCGCGTCCTGGCCGCGGCGCAGCCGCTTGTCCCGCTCCAGCTGGCGCAGGTAGCGCGCGTGCACGTGCAGCATCTCCGGTCCCTGGGCCCGGGCCGTGGCCAGCGTCATGTTCTGGCTGTAGTTGTGCCGCAGCACCAGCGCGGCGACCTCGTCGGTCATCTGCTGGAGCAGGTCGTTGCGGGTGTCCCGGGTGATCTCGCCGCCGTCGACGGCCCGGTCGAGCAGGATCTTGATGTTGACCTCGTGGTCGGAGGTGTCGACGCCGGCCGAATTGTCGATGAAGTCGGTGTCCACCAGGCCACCGCCGAGCGCGAACTCGATCCGGGCCGCCTGGGTCAGGCCCAGGTTGCCGCCCTCGGCCACCACCCGGGCCCGCAGCTGGCTGGCGTCGACCCGCAGGTTGTCGTTGGCCCGGTCGCCGCAGGCCGCCTGGGTCTCGCCGCTGGCCTTGACGTAGGTGCCGATGCCGCCGTTCCAGAGCAGATCGACCGGCGCGGTCAAGATGGCGGAGATCAGCTCGTCCGGGGACAGCGCCAGCACGCCCTCGTCCATGCCGAGGGCCGCGCGGGCCTGCGTGGACAGCGGGACCGACTTGGCGCTGCGGGGCCACACCCCGCCGCCGGGTGAGATCAGCGTCCGGTCGTAATCGGTCCAGGCCGAGCGGGCCAGGGCGAACAGTCGCTGCCGTTCCGCAAAACTGACCGCCGGGTCGGGATCCGGGTCCAGGAAGATGTGCCGGTGGTCGAACGCCGCAACCAGCCTGAGCCGGTCCGACAGGAGCATCCCGTTGCCGAACACGTCACCCGACATGTCCCCGACACCGGCCACGGTGAACTGGTCGGTGGCGGGGTCCAGGCCGAGGGTGGCGAAGTGATTCCTGACCGACTCCCAGGCCCCGCGGGCGGTGATGCCCATCTTCTTGTGGTCATAGCCGACCGAGCCACCGGAGGCGAACGCGTCACCCAGCCAGTACCCGTACCGGCCGGCGATCTCGTTGGCCACGTCGGAGAAGGTGGCGGTGCCTTTGTCGGCCGCCACCACCAGGTAGGGGTCGTCACCGTCGTGCCGGACCACCTCCCGCGGCGGGGCCACCCGCTCGCCCTCGAGATTGTCGGTGATGTCCAGCATGGCGCTGATGAACGTCTGATAGCAGGCCAGCACCTCGCCCTGGTAGGACTCGCGGTCGGCGGGGTCGGGCAGCCGCTTGCACACGAACCCGCCCTTGGCCCCGGACGGCACGATGACCGCGTTCTTGACCTCCTGCGCCTTGACCAGGCCGAGAATCTCGGTGCGGAAGTCCTCCAGCCGGTCCGACCAGCGCAGGCCGCCGCGGGCGACCCGCCCGAACCGCAGGTGCACGGCCTCCAGCCGGGGGGAGTACACGAAGATCTCGAACTTGGGCCGGGGCGCGGGCAGGCCCGGCACCTGGCCCGGGTCCAGCTTGACGGTCAGGTACGGCGCGTAGGCCGGCACCGCGCAGCCCAGGCCGGGCGGGCCGGTCACGGGCTGGGCGCCGGGAGCCGCCCCGGTCACGGGCTGGGCGTCGGTGCGGAAGTAGTTCGTACGCAGGGTGGCCCGGATCAGCTCCAGGTAGGAGCGCAGAATCCGGTCGTGGTCCAGGGAGGACACGTCATCCAGCTCACCGCGGATCTCCTCCACCAGCGCCTCGCTGCGCTCTGCCTCGCCACCCTGGTGGGCCGGATCGAAGCGGGAGGCGAACAACCGGACCAGCAGCCGGGCCACGACGGTGTTGGACCGCAGCACCCGCTGGATGTAGTCCTGGCTGAACCGGGTACCGGCCTGCCGCAGGTACCGGGCGTAGGCGCGCAGCACCATGGTCTCGCGCCAGGACAGCCCGGCGTCCAGGACCAGCGCGTTGAAGCCGTCGTCTTCGATCTCACCGCGCCACAGCGCGCACAGGGCCAGCTCGAACTGCTCCCGGCGGCCCTGGACGCGGGGCCGGGGCCACAGGGCCTGCTTTTCGGCGCGCAGGCCGAAGTCGTAGATCCAGAACGGCTCGGGACCACCGAACTCGTACGGGTGCTCGTCAATCACCTCCAGACCCATGTGCTGCAGTTGCGGCAGCACATCGGACAGGACGACCGGCGAGCCGGTCCGGTAGACCCGCAGCCGCCAGTGCCCGGCGCTGTCGGTGGCGTCGTCCCGGAGCTGGACCGCGAACCCGTCCCCCGACTCACCCAGCTCCAGCACCCGGCGCAGGTCCTCGACCCCGTCCACGGCGCGCACGTCGGCCTTGTACACCTCGGGGATCGCGGTGGCCAGCCGGTCCAGCAGCACCCGGCCCCGGTCGCCGCCGAGCACCCGGACGGCTTCTTCCTCCAGGTCTTCGTCCCAGGTCCGGACGGCGGCGGCGATCTGGCGTTCCAGCGCGGCCGCGTCCACGTCGGGCAGCGGCTGGCCCCGGCGGCCCCGGACCACCACGTGCAGCCGGGCCAGCGCGGACTCCCCCACCATGGCGCTGTAGTCCACCGAGACGCCGTCCAGGGCGGCGCGCAGAAGTTCCTGCACCCGCAGCCGGACCGCGGTGGTGTAGCGGTCCCGGGGCAGGAAGACCAGGCAGGACATGTACCGGCCGTACACGTCGCGGCGCAGGAACAGCCGGGTCTGCCTGCGCTCCCGCAGCCGCAGCACGGCGGTGGCGATCTCGGTCAGCTGCGCCGTGCTGATCTGGAACAGCTCCTCGCGCGGATAGTCCTCGAGGATTTCGATCAGGTCGTTGCCGTCGTGGCTGTCCCGGGTGACGCCGGCCGCGGTCAGCACATCGGCCAGCAGGCGGCGCAGCACCGGGACGCGCGAGATCGACTCGGTGTAGGCCGAGTGGGTGTACAGGCCGAGGAACCGCCACTCGCCGGTCACCTCGCCTTCGGGGCCGAGCTTCTTGACCGCCACGTAGTCGAGGTACTTGTTCCGGTAGACGGTGGACCGGGAGTTACCCTTGGCCAGCACCAGCCGGTCCGGCTCGGTGGCCTTGGCCCGGATGTCCGGAGGCAGGGCCGCGAACGAGTCCGAGCCCTGCCGGTCGTGCCGCAGGAAGCCGAGACCGGTGCCGGCCACGGCGTGCAGGGTCATGCCGTCGTCCCCGGGCACCAGGTCGTACTCGCGGTAGCCGAGGAAGATGAAGTTCCCGTCGGCCAGCCAGCGGAGCAGCTTGCCCGCCTCCCGGTCCGACCAGTCCCGGCGGCCACCGGTCAGGGTCTGCGGCTCGGTGCGCCCGGGCAGTGGTACGGGCGGAGCGGCACCCGGCTCCCCCTCCAGGCTGACCGCCAGCGAGGCGGCGGCCGCGGTCAGCTTCGGCTGGTCCTCGACCGTGACCCGGACGTCGTCCAGCACCCGGCGCAGGTCGGCCTCGAGCTCGGCCTGCGGCACCCGGTCACCCAGCCCGGTGATCTCGACGTGCATCCACGACTCGAAGAGCTCGCCGGGCGCGGCGTGGGCGCCGCTCGTGGCCGGGGTCAGCGCGTGCAGGACACCGGCCACGTCCCGGCGGGCGATCAGCCGCGGATGCAGGATCAGGCCGATGTCGGCCTGGTGCCGGTTCAGCTCCATGGTCACCGAATCGACCAGGTACGGCATGTCGTCGGTGACGATGTCGACCACCGTCCGCACCGGCCCGAAGGCCGCGATGGCGGCGGTTCCGGCCGCGGCGGCGTCGGCCACCCGGACCAGGGGCCTCCCCGGCGGGCGGCGGACGGCCAGCGCCGCGTGCTGGGCCGCCACCGCGGCGACCCGCTCGGGCCCGACCGCGGCGAGGTCCTCGGTGGCGACGTGCCGGTAGTAGGCCCGCAAAAAGGCGGGCCCATCGCCGACGGCCGCGGGCATTCCGCCTGACTCCGCGGCCGCGGCGTGCGCGGCCCGGTCGATCGTGCTGTTCCTGGCCTCGTCCACAGTGTCCGACATCGCTGCCTGTCCCCCTGTGTCCACATTGGCCCGGCGCGCGGGCAGCAGGCAGCAGGCTCGGCCCCGCTGCCAGCCATCAAGGCTATCCGGATCCTCGCGATCGGGTGCCCCTGGCCGCCGGAGGTAAACCACCCGCCCGCCCGGGCCGGGTCTACCGGTCGCCGTCGGGGGTGAAGTACACCAGCACCTCCGGGTTGGCCAGCGCGTCCTGGTCGGCCGCCTCGGCCACCGGGGTGCCCAGCAGGATCTTCCGCACCGGGACCTCGAGCTTCTTACCGGACAGGGTGCGCGGGATGCCCGGCACCGGGCGGATCGCGTCCGGCACGTGCCGCGGCGACAGCTTGGCCCGCAGCGCGCCGCGCAGGCGGCCGGTCAGGTCCTGATCCAGGTGGGCACCTTCGGCCAGGGTGACGTAGAGGACCAGCCGCCCGTCGCGCCCGAGCTGGCCGGTGTCGACGACCAGGCTGTCGGCGACTTCGGGGAACGCCTCGACCACCCGGTAGAACTCGCTGGTGCCCATGCGGACCCCACCGCGGTTCAAGGTGGCGTCGGACCGGCCGTAGATGATGCAGCCGCCGTCGGGCAGAATCTTGATCCAGTCGCCGTGCCGCCAGCGGCCCGGGAAATCGGCGTAGTAGCTGTCCCGGTAACGCGCACCGTCCGGGTCGTTCCAGAAGCCGACCGGCATGGACGGCATGGGCTGGCTGACGACCAGCTCGCCGACCTGGCCGGTGACGGGCCGCCCGGAGGGGTCCAGAGCCTCCACGGCGGCCCCGAGGCAGCGGGCGGTGATCACGCCGGACCGCACCGGCTTGACCGGGACCGGGCCGACGAAGCCGGTGCACAGGTCGGTGCCGCCGGACAGCGAGCCCAGGACCACGTCGTCCTTGACGTGCTCATAGACCCAGCGGAAACCTTCCGGCGGCAGCGGAGACCCGGTCGAGCCCACCCCGCGCAGCGGGGTCAGGTCATGGTCCCGGCCGGGGTCGACACCGGCCTTGGCGCAGGCCAGCAGGTAAGGGGCGCCGACCCCGAAGTAGCTGACCCGGGCCGCCTGGGTCAGCTGCCAGAGCGCGTCGGTGCCGGGATAGGTGGCGCTGCCGTCGTAGGTCACCACCGTCGCCCCCAGCAGCAGGGCGCCGACCAGGAAGTTCCACATCATCCAGCCGGTCGTGGTGTACCAGAAGAACACGTCCCGCGGCCCCAGATCCAGGTGCAGCGCGAGCGCCTTGAGGTGCTCGAGCACGATGCCGCCGTGGCCGTGCACGATCGGCTTGGGCAGACCGGTGGTGCCCGAGGAATACAGCACCCAGAGCGGGTGACCGAACGGCACGTCGGTGTATGCGGGCTCGGCCCGGCCGCCCGCGTCCCCGAAGGTGTCCCAGTCCAGCACGGGGACCTCACCGAAGCCGCCCGCATCGTCCGGCTCGCCCGTCAGTACCACTGCGGACAGACCGGGCAACGCGGCCGCGATCTGGCGC
>DASWVA010000181.1:0-4814 GCA_036401415.1 Streptosporangiaceae bacterium | reverse complement strand
CCCCGGGCGCGCAGCAGCGCGTCGATCATGCGGGCGGTGGAGGTCTTGCCGTTGGTGCCGGTGAGGTGGATGACCGGGTAGGCGTGCTGGGGATCGCCGAGCAGCCCGGCCAGGGTGGCGATCCGGTCGAGGGTCGGCTCGATGGACGACTCGGGGCGGCGGCGCAGGATCTCCCGCTCGACCCTGCGCAGCGCGCCGTCGTCGGTCACGGCAGGCTCCAGCAGGTGGCAGTAATCACCGGTCCAGGCTACTGGGACGCCGGGGCCGCCGGTCCGGTCCCCGGGGGGAGCGGGAGCTGGGGCTCGTCCAGGCCGGGGGCCATGATGCGGATGCGGTCCCGGCCCGCCGCCTTGGCCTGGTAGAGCGCGGCGTCGGCGACCGCCAGCAGCTCGTCCAGGTCCTGCCGCGTGTGGGCCAGCTCAGCCACGCCCACCGACACGGTGATGCTGACGCTGATGGTGGCCTCGCGGCCGTCGCTGACCACGATCGGCTCGTCGGCGATGTGGCCGCGCAGCCGCTCGGCCACCCGCCCGGCCTCGGTGCCCGAGGTGTGCGGGAGCAGGATGGCGAACTCCTCGCCACCGAACCGGCCGATGAGGTCGTCCTCGCGCAGCTGGGCCTTGAACCGGTTGGAGATGACCCGCAGCACCCGGTCGCCGGCAAGATGCCCGTGCGTGTCGTTGACCAGCTTGAAGTGGTCGATGTCGATGATGGCCAGGGAGGTGGGCGACCAGTGGCCGCCGGCGCGGGACAACTCGGTGGCCGCTTCCCGGTGCCAGGTGCCGGCGTTCAGCAGGCCGGTCTTGGCGTCGGTCCGTGCCTCCGCGACGAGCTGGGAATGCATCAGGAACCGCTTCTGCATGAGGACGACCGGCAGCGCCACGATCAGCGCGGCCAGGGTGAAGGAGAGCGCGAAGGCGATCAAGGTGGCCAGGCAGGAGACCACCGCGTCGGTGCTGACGGCCTCCCGGGTGAGGATCAGCGTCCTGACCCGGGCGACGGGCCGGGTCAGCTTGACCGCCCCGGCGATCTGCCAGTGGTTGACCATCCAGCCGGAAAAGGCGGCGGCCAGAATCGCGAACAACAGGCCGACACTGTGCGCGCTGCCGGTGAGCCGGCCGTCGATCAATGGCCGCATGCCGTCGTGGAATTCGATCGAGGCCGTACCGTAGGCCAAGCCGTTGGACGCAACGCTGAATACGCGCCGGTGCACCAGGTTCCGGCGGACCCGCCACTGTTTCAGGGCGGCCATCGGGATCGGGCACACGAACGCGTAGACCGGCGGCAGCAGCAGGGCGATCGACAGATACCAGACCTCCTGCAGATCACGGGTCATGGTGTCGCGGGCCAGCGTGACGTCCCGGGTGGCCTCGACCATCGACGCCGCGCAGGCGAGCAGCAACAGGTAGACCGGGACCTGGGACGGGTGCCAGGCGGTGAACCACCCCGTGACCGCGGCGGCCACTGCCGCTACCAGCACGGCGGCGATCACGTAGGTCCGCGCCAGGGGCGACAGGGACCACAGCGGCCAGCGCCGGATCCTGGCCACCGGCCAGCGGCGGCTCTGGGGGGCAGACGACACGGTCACACTCGGGCTCCTGCAATTTTCATTTCAGCTTTTAGATCAGGTTGTCTGTAAGTTTTAGCAGAACTTCAGGAAGTACACTTGTTTGTTATTAATAACCGGCCGGTATCGCGTGTCACAAACTGTGCGGCAGGGCACTTAACCCATTGCTGCTATTTCCAAGATAGGGAGCGCCATGCGAACCGACTGGGGCTGACCGTTGCGGTGAAAGGCGAGAAAGCGTGCCGCGCCTCAAAGGGAGGAAACAGTATGAGTATCGATTGGGACTGACGATCAGAAGAGCAAAGCTCCTGGCCTGCCTCATCGCCGTCACCCTCCTTCCGGGACAGCGGAAGACCCCGGACGCCACCTGAGCGTCAGCCACGCGGCCAGGACGGCTCCGGCCAGGCCGCTGGCCGCTACAGCCAGGGCGGGGGTGGCCGCGCTCGCGGCCGCCCCCGCCAGGACGTAGAGCAGGCCCTGGCCCAGGTTCATGCCGCCGTTGGCGATGGCGTAGGCCTGACCGCGGCGGTCGTCCGGTGCGGCCAGCACGAAGGCGGCATTGGCGGCGATCTGGTAGGCGGCCAGCAGGCCGGCCGCGGTCACGATGACCAGCAGCAGGGCCAGGCCGGGGCGAGCCAGGCAGCTGACCAGGATCAGGCAGGCGCCCACCGCCATCGGGCCCATCCAGCGCTGCCGCTCGGCGGGCCGGACGAGCCGGGTGAACACCAGCATGCCCACCGCACTGCCCAGCGGGCCCGCGGCGAAGATGAGCCCGGCGGCGACCGACCCGTGGTGCAGGCCGGCCGCGTACGGCACCGCAAGGGCCTCAGGCACGGTGTAGAACGCGCACAGCCAGCCCAGCAGCATGAGCGAGCGCAGCTGGCGGGTGGCGAAGACCAGCCGCAGCCCGGCCATCATCTCGGCCAGCCGGGTCTGGCGGCGGCGGCCGACGGAGGGCCGGCGGCGCACGGCCGTCGACAGCAGCAGGGCTGACACCGCGAACGTGCCCGCGTCGATCAGGAGCGCGGGCCGCGCCCCGAGCACGGACACGATCACCCCGCCGGCCACGAACCCGCCCACCACGCCCGCTTCCCGGGTGATCTGTGAGGCGGCCAGACCCAGGGTGTAGCGGTCGTCGGGCATGATCGTGGCACGCAGCGCGGACCGCGCGCCCTGGAACGGGGCGTTCATGGTGGCCACCACGAACAGCAGCAGCACCATGCCCCACAGTGGCATCCCGGGCAGGGCCATGGCCGCGATCAGCACCAGCCGGCCCAGGTCGGCGGCGATCATGACGTCGCGGCGCGGAAACCGGTCGGCCAGGTCAGACAGGAACAGGCCGCCGACCACCCACGGCAGGTAGGTCACGGCGTAGGTGAGCGCGGTCAGCAGCGGCGAGTGGGTGCGCTCGAACACGACGACGGTGAGGGCGACCCGCGCGAACTGGTCCCCCGCGATCGACGCGAACTCGGCCAGCCAGATGGCCCGGAACTCGCCATCCGCGAATACGTCGCGGAAGGTCGTTCTCCTGGCCGGCGGCGGGATATCTGAGGCCGGAGACGTCTTCGCCGCGGTTTCCGCCAACGAGACCTCCCAGCTGCGGGCAGTCGCTGCCTGAACCCCCCTGGTTACATGGTGGCGCGCAAACCCGGCAATCGCAACAAACTGTGCCAACCTCCTCACGCAGCACCGTGAGGTGGACTGGAACAATTGGGAGACGCCCCGGACAGGGTCAGCTGAGCGCGGCGAGGCGCTCGGTGATGCGCTCGATGTCCTGCTCAGCACTGGTGAGGCGCTGGCGGGTCTTGTCGATGACGGCCGCGGGGGCCTTGGCGGTGAAGCCGGAGTTGGCCAGCTTGGCTCGGGCCTGGTCGGCCTCCTTGCGGGCCACGGCCAGGTCCTTTTCCATCCGGCGGCGCTCGGCGGCCACGTCGATGGTGCCAGCCGTGTCGAGCTCGACCGTCACCCCTTCGGCCTCGATGGCGGCGGTAGGGGTGAAGTCCTCGGCCGGCGGGCTGAGCCGCAGCAGGGCACGGACGCCTTCCTCGTGCCCGGCCAGCAGGCTGCCGTCCAGGCCGCTGAGCCGGGCGGCGACCCGCTGACCGGGCCGCAGGCCCTGGTCGGAGCGGAACCGGCGCACCTCGGTGACCAGCCGCATGACCGCGGCCAGGCTGGCTTCGGCGTCCGGGTCGCCGAACGACAGCCGCGGCCAGGGCGCGACCATCACCGACTCTTCACCGGTGAGGGCGGCCCACAGCTCGTCGGTGACGAACGGCATCACCGGGTGCAGGAGCTTGAGCAGGTGGTCCAGAACCAGGCCGAGCACGGCCCGGGTGGCTTCGGCGGCGGCCTGCGCGGTCTGATCCCCGGGCCGGTCCTCAGCCGCGCTGAGCGGGATCTTGGCCAGCTCCAGGTACCAGTCGCAGACTTCATCCCAGGCGAAGTGGTACAGCGTGTCGCACGCCCGGGCCAGCTCGAACCGGTCGAGGTCGGCGTCCACCTCGGCGATGACGGTGGACAGCCGGGACAAGATCCAGCGGTCGGGCACCGAGAGTGCGGCCGGGGCGGGCAGCTGGCGGGGCACCCGGGCCCCATGCCCGAGCGCGAAGCGGGCCGCGTTCCACAACTTGTTGACGAAGTTGCGCGACCCGGCTGCCCATTCGTCGCTGACCGGGACGTCGCTGCCGGGGTTGGCCCCGCGGGCCAGGGTGAAGCGGGTCGCGTCGGCGCCGAAGCGGTCGATCCAGTCGAGGGGGTCGACCGCGTTGCCGCGGGACTTCGACATCTTCTTGCCGGTCGCGTCCCGGACCAGACCGTGCAGGGCCACGTCGCGGAACGGCACGGCGTCAGCGGGCGGCCGGTCACCCATGGCGTACAGCCCGAACATCATCATCCGGACGACCCAGAAGAACAGGATGTCGTAGCCGGTCACGAGCACGCTGGTGGGATAGAAGGCGTGCAGGTCGGCGGTTTCGGCGGGCCAGCCCAGGGTGGAGAACGGCCACAGCGCTGAGGAGAACCAGGTGTCCAGCACGTCGGAGTCCTGGCGCCAGCCCTCGCCCTGCGGGGCCTCGTCGTCCGGGCCGGCACAGACCACTTCGCCGTTGGGCCCGTACCAGACCGGGATCCGGTGGCCCCACCACAGCTGGCGGCTGATGCACCAGTCGTGCATGTCATCGACCCAGGAGAAGTAGCGGGCCTGCATCTCGGGCGGGTGCAGCCCGACCCGGCCGTCACGCACGGCGTC
>DASWVA010000180.1:0-5550 GCA_036401415.1 Streptosporangiaceae bacterium | reverse complement strand
GACCTGCCCGTCCTCCTGCGCGGCGACCAGGAACCGGGCCAGCTGCTCGCACAGCTGGGGCAGCCCCTGGCCCATCAGGCCCAGGCTGGCGACGATGTCGCGGACCTCGTCCGGGCTGCCCAGCTCACCGCCGCCGTAGGTCAGGTGGTTCAGCGCACGAATGGCTTCGGCAGCCTGGCTGGCGATCTCGCGCGGTGTCAGCGTGCTGGCCAGCTCGGTCACTGGCCGGCCTTCGACGACCGCGGGAGCGGAACCTGGTCGGGCATCTGTCTCCTCGGAGGTGGGTGGACGAGACCGCGAGGTTCATCCGGCTGGCAGCTGGCAGAAAACGCTCACCAGTACGATACGTGACGATCGGGACGGGGGTCCTGGCTGCCGGGCGACTTCCTTGGCGCCGCACACTTACGCTACCCGCGTTACGCCTGATATCAACCTGGTCGGCGCGGCTTGGCCCAGCGGAGCGGCTGGAAGCGGGCCATCTCCGCTATGCGTCCCGTGTCACCCGGCTGGCCGCGGCCCGCTGGGCGAGGCCGTCGACGTAGAAACCGACCAGCATCTCGAACTGCACGTCGTTGTCCCACCGGGCGAAGTGCGGTGCCGCGGCGACGATGTTCGGGAACCGGTCCACCGGGAGCGAGGCCAGGTAGCCACTGCGGCTTCCCGCGCCGCTGGGCCGCGGCGGCGGCCATGATGGCCGCGGTGGTAATGGACATGATCGACGTGACGATTGTGAACGTGGCCCTGCCCACGATCCGGCGCGACCTGGCCGCGAGCCCCACTCAGCTCGAGTGGGTGGTGTCGGCGTACATGCTGGCCTTCGCGGCGACGCTGATCACCGCGGGCAGCCTGGGCGATCTGTTCGGGCGCAAACGGCTGTTCCTAGCCGGGATCGCGGTGTTTGGGCTGGCCAGCCTGGGCGCCGAGGTGTCCCGGAGCGCCGGTGAGCTGATCGCCGCCCGGGTGGTGCAGGGCGCCGCGGCGGCGGTGATGACCCCGCAGCTGCTGGCCACCTTCCGGACCATGTTCACCGGACGCGAACGGGGCCAGGCGTTCGGGATCTACGGAGCGGTCCTCGGCCTCGCCTCGGCGGCGGGCCTGCTTCTGGGCGGGGTACTCACCAGCGCCAACCTGTTCGGCTGGGGCTGGCGCTCGGTGTTCTTCGTCAACATTCCCATCACGCTGGCTTCGCCGGTGGGGTCGGCCCGGCTGGTGCCGGAGAACCGGAGCGCTCCACCGGCCGGGTGGACTTCGCCGGGGCGGCGCTGCTCACCGCCGCCCTGGTGGCTGTCACCTATCCCTTGCTGGAAGGATGCAGCCTGGGCTGGCCGGCCTGGTGCTGGGCTCTGCTGGCCGCGGGGATCGCCGGGCTGGCCCTGCTCGGCCTGCTGGAGGTGCGGCGTCAGCACACCACGTCGCGCCGCTGCTGCGTACCCGGCTGTTCCGGGTCCCGGCCTTCACCACCGGCCTGCTCGTCCAGCTCGCCTTCGCGCTCGGCATCCAGGGGTTTGTCCTGATCTTCACGTTGTGGGCCCAGACCGGGCAGCACTACTCGCCACTGCGGGCTGGGCTGACCGCGATGGCGTTCAGCGCGGGAAGCATCGCAGCGGCTCCGCAGGCGGCGCCGCTGGCCGAGCGGTTCGGCCGGCTGGTGCCGGCGCTCGGCGGCCTGCTGTTCGCGGCGGGCATCATCGGGGGTCGTGACCGGTGCGCACCACGTGGGCACCGGCACCAGCCCGTGGCCTCCGGTGCCCGGCCTGGTGGTGGCCGGAGCGGGCCTCTCGCTCCTGATCATTCCCCTGGTCAACGTGGTGCTGGCCGCGGTTCCGGCGGAGGCCGCCGGCGGGGCGTCAGGCCTGTTCAGCACCGCACAGCAACTCGGCGGGGCGATCGGGGTGGCGACGGCCGGGACGCTCTTCTTCGGTGATCTGGGCCGTCACTCGCTCCGGGCCGCGTTCGTGCACACCGCCCCGTACACGGCCGGGGCGCTGCTGATCTGCGCGGCCCTCGCACTCACCCTGCCCCGGACGGCGGTCGCGGGCGACGACGCCTGAGCTCAGCCCGCGATGGCGCTCAGCTCGCGGGGCCGGTGGCCTTGTCCACGGCCAGGCGGACGACGACCCGGACCGCTCCCGGGTGATCCGGGCCGGGGTCGCGACCGTCGTACTTCCACGACAGCTGAGTGTCGAAGTGCCGGCCGACATCGTGGATCATCGACACCCGCCCCCGCAGCTCGACGTAGTTCTCCGGGTCGGCCGTGTCGATCACGGACAGGCTGACCCGGGGATCACGCAGCATGTTGCGGTGCTTGCGGCGTCCCTCCACGGTGGAGAACAGCACGTCAGCACCGTCACGGCCGACCCACATGACCGAACTCTGCGGACTGCCGTCCGGGTTCAGCGTGGCCAGCACCGCGTAGTTCCGGCCGTCGAGCAGCGCCCGCGCCGCCTCACTGAGCACGATTCCCATGCCGGCACCGTAACAGCCGATTTCCCCGCGGCCCGCGGGTCCGGGCTCAGCTGGGGGCCATGTCGACGAAGCGGCTGTAGTGGCCCTGGAAGGCGACGGTCACCGTGGTGGTCGGGCCGTTACGGTGCTTGGCCACGATGAGGTCCGCTTCCCCGGCCCGGGGAGATTCCCGCTCGTACACGTCCTCGCGGTGCAGCAGGATGACCACGTCCGAGTCCTGCTCGATGCTGCCAGATTCACGCAGGTCCGAGAGTTGCGGTTTTTTGTCGGTGCGCTGCTCAGGACCCCGGTTGAGCTGGGACAGCGCGATGACGGGGACTTCAAGCTCCTTGGCCAGCAACTTCAGCGACCGGGACATCTCCGAGACCTCCTGCTGACGGTTCTCGGTCCGCTTGGGCGAGGACATCAGCTGCAGGTAGTCGATGATGACCATCCTCAGGTCGTGCCGCTGCTTGAGCCGACGGCACTTGGCCCTGATCTCCATCATCGACATGTTCGGCGAGTCGTCGATGAACAGCGGCGCGTCGGCCACCTCGCTCATCCGGCGGGCCAGCCGGGTCCAGTCGTCATCGCTCATCTGGCCGGTGCGCATGGTGTGCAGGCCGACCCGGGCCTCGGCCGACAGCAGCCGCATGGTGATTTCGTTGCGGCCCATCTCCAGGCTGAAGAACGCGGTGGTCATCTGGGTCTTGATCGCGGCGGCGCGAGCGAAGTCGAGGGCCAGCGTGCTTTTCCCCATGGCGGGCCGGGCTGCGATGACCACCATCTGGCCCGGATGCAGGCCGTTGGTCAGCGAGTCCAGGTCGGCGAATCCGGTCGGTACACCGGTCATCCCGCCGCCGCGGCTGCCGATGGCCTCGATCTCGTCCAGCGCGCCCGGCATTATGTCCGCCAGCGAGTGGTAATCCTCGCTGTTCCGCCGCTCGGTGATCGAGTAGACCTCGGCCTGGGCCCGGTCCACCAGGTCGTCGGCGTCCGCGTCGCCGGCGTAGCCGAACTGGACGATGCGGGTGCCCGCCTCGACCAGGCGCCGCAGGATGGACCGCTCCCGGACGATCCGCGCGTAGTAGCCCGCGTTGGCGGCTGTTGGTACCGAGGCGATCAGCGTGTGCAGGTAGGGCGCGCCCCCGACCCGGCCGATCTCGCCGCGGCGGGTCAGCTCGTTGGCCACGGTGATCGCGTCGGCGGGCTCGCCGCGCCCGTACAGGTCCAGTACCACCTCGTGGATGACCTGATGAGCGGGGCGGTAGTGGTCGTACGGCCGGATGACCTCGATGACGTCGGAGATGGCGTCCTTGGACAGCAGCATCCCGCCGAGCACGCACTGCTCCGCGGCGACGTCGTGCGGAGGGGTCCGCTCGAACTCTTCGCCCCGGGGTGCGATCTCGGCGACACTCACCCGGCTGCACCTCCCCCATCTGGCTGTCCCACGCGCATCCGCGCGAAGTGGTGACAGGTCCGTTCTAGCGGACGGCTACGACAGTTTGCCGGCCTGCACGTCAGGACGCCAACTCGTGATGTGCACAGCCCTGTGGAAAACCTGTGAAGACACGCCGCCAGCCTTGTGCACAGCCTGGGGACGGGGCTGTGCAGAGCCGCTTCACCACGCGCTCAGATAGCGATTGAGCTGGCATAGCGCCACGCACTGCCTGTGGGCGGGAAAAAGATTCAGTCCTGCACCGAGTCCCCCGTGAACCGGAGTTATCCACAGGCTGAGCCTGCACCGGGCCCGCCTTCCGCCCGTCCCGGAGATTCCCGGAGTACGGCGTGTCCCGTCAGCGGCGCCCGCTATGATCCGATCGTGTGTTCGATCGAGGACGGAACCATCGCCGGGGTCATCAGCGCTATCGACCAGCTGGCGGAGGACGCGGGGGCGGGCTTGACGGGCCACGAGCTGAGCGCCCGGATCGCCGCCATCTGGTCCATGCTGGCCGACCTCGATCCCGAGATGGCCCGCCTGCGCACCGCTTACGACCGCCCGCGGCGCGAGTAGCCGGCCCGTCTTCGCCGAGGCTCAGAGAGCAGGACCGGGGCAGAAAAAGACGAGAAGGCCGCGGCGGGACAGATGTCCCGGCCGCAGCCTCCCGTGGTGGGTGACGCCGGTCAGGCCGCGACGACCTCGATGTCGATGGTCGCGGTGACCTCGGGGTGCAGGCGCACCCGGACCTGGTGGGACCCGGCCGTCTTGATCGGGTTGGGAACCTCGATCCGGCGCCGGTCGAGCTCGGGACCGCCCGCGGCGCGCACCGCGTCGGCGATGTCCGACGGCCCGACCGACCCGAACAGCCGGCCGTTGGTGCCCGCGCGCCGGGGCAACCGGACCTGGAGGGCCGACAGCTGCCCGGCGGCCGCCTTGGCGTCGTCCTGGCTCCGGATCTCGCGAACCGACCGGGCCCGGCGGATCAGATCGACCTGCTTCTCAGCGCCGCGGGTCCACCGCATGGCGAAACCGCGGGGAATCAGGTAGTTACGCCCGTAGCCGGCGGCCACGTCAACGACGTCGCCGGGGGCTCCGAGGCCGGTGACCTCGTGGGTGAGGATGAGCTTCATCGGTGTCCTGCTCATGTCAGTTCCTCCCCCGGACTCAGCGAGCCGTGCTCGTGTAGGGCAGCAGCGCCATCTCGCGGGCGTTCTTGATCGCCGTGGCGACGTCCCGCTGGTGCTGCGTGCAGTTGCCGGAGACCCGCCGGGCGCGGATCTTGCCACGGTCGGAAATGAACTTCCGCAGCAACCCGGTGTCCTTGTAATCCACGTAGGAGATCTTCTCCTGGCAGAAGACGCAGACCTTCTTCTTTGGCTTACGTACTGGTGGCTTGGCCATCGTGGTGCTCCTGTTCAGAGCCCCGCCCCAGGCGGGGATGGTCGGTGTGGTTAATGGAGTGGGGACCCGTGACGCCCGGTCAGAACGGAGGCTCGTCCGAGAACCCGCCGGAGTCCGAGCTGGCCCAGGGGTCAGCCTCGGCCCGGCCACCGCCGCCGCTGGATCCGCTGGATCCGCTGGATCCACCGGAACCGTTGCCGCCGCCGCCGCTGTAGCTCTGACCGCCCTGGCCGCCGCCGAATCCGCCTCCGGACCGGCTGACC
>DASWVA010000179.1:0-2669 GCA_036401415.1 Streptosporangiaceae bacterium | reverse complement strand
CCCGCACGTCAACGCCGGAGTCCCGCAGCGACAGCGCGTGCGCGTGTCCCTGGCTGCCGTAACCCAGCACGGCGACGTGCCGGCCCTGGATCACTGCGAGGTTGGCGTCGTCGTCGTAGAAAATCTCTGCCACTGCCTGGCACTTCTTTGGGTAAGTCGCTGGGTAGGTGTCTGGGTGGGTCGTTGGGGTGGGTGGTGCGGCGGTTCAGGCGCTGCGCTCGACCGGGCGCAGCGCCCGGTCGGTGATCGAGCGGCCGCCGCGCCCGACCGCCACCATGCCGGACTGGACCAGTTCCTTGATGCCGAACGGCTCCAGCACCCGGATGAGCGCGTCCAGCTTGTCGCGGTTGCCGGTGGCTTCCACCGTCACCGCCTCCAGGGCCACGTCGACCACCTTGGCCCGGAACAGCTGGACCGTCTCCAGCACCTTCGACCGGCTCTCGGTGTCGGCCCGGACCTTGATCAGCAGCAGCTCGCGCTGGACGGCCTGCCCCTGTTCCAGCTCGACGATCTTGAGCACGTTGATCAGCTTGTTGAGCTGCTTGGTGACCTGCTCGAGCGGATGCTCATCGCAGTTCACCACGATCGTCATCCGGGAGATCTCATCGTGCTCGGTCGGCCCGACCGCCAGCGAGTCGATGTTGAACCCGCGCCGCGAGAACAGCCCCGCGATCCTGACCAGGACCCCAGGCTTGTTCTCGACCAGCACGGACAGCGTATGCCTGCTCATTAACTCAGTGCCTTTCCTGCGGGTTTGGGCCGGACCCGGCGGGTCATTCGGCGCTGCCCCAGTCGGGGGCCATGTCACGGGCGAACTGGATGTCGTCGTTGCTGGTGCCGGCCGGGACCATCGGCCACACCATGGCGTCGCGGTGCACGATGAAGTCGACCACCACCGGCCGGTCGTTGATCTCCATGGCCTGGTTGATCACCGTGTCCACGTCCTCCGGCCGCTCACAGCGGAACGCGGCGCAGCCGTAGGCCTCGGCCAGCTTCACGAAGTCGGGCACCCGCGTGCCGGCCACCGCGGCCGGGGCCTCGGGTGAACCGGGCATGGCGCCCGGCAGGCCGGCCGACGTACCGGCCCGGCGCAGGTCGGTGTTGGAGTAGCGCTCGCCGTAGAACAGGGTCTGCCACTGCCGGACCATGCCGAGGTTGCCGTTGTTGATGATGGCGACCTTGATCGGGATGCCCTCCAGGGAGCAGGTGGCCAGCTCCTGATTGGTCATCTGGAAGCAGCCGTCCCCGTCGATGGCCCACACGGTGGCGTCCGGCTCCCCCACCTTGGCCCCCATCGCGGCCGGGACCGCGTAGCCCATGGTGCCCGCGCCGCCGGAGTTCAGCCAGGTGCGCGGGTTCTGGTAGCTGATGAACTGCGCGGCCCACATCTGGTGCTGGCCGACGCCGGCCGCGTAGATCGCGTCCGGGCCGGCGATCTCGCCGATGCGCTTGATCACGTACTGCGGGGACAGCGTCCCGTCGGCGGGCTCGTCGTAACCGACCGGGTAGGTGGTGCGCCAGGCGTCCAGCTGGGTCCACCAGGCGTCGTGGTCGCCGCGCCGGCCGCCCTGGTGCTCGGACTTCACCGCGGTGATCAGGTCCGAGATCACCTCGCGGCAGTCGCCCACGATCGGCACGTCGGCCCGGCGGTTCTTGGAGATCTCAGCCGGGTCGATGTCCGCGTGAATGACCTGGGCGTCCGGCGCGAACGAGGCCAGGTTGCCGGTCACCCGGTCGTCGAACCGGGCCCCCAGCGCGATGATGAGGTCGGACCGCTGCAGCGCGCCGACCGCGGCCACCGACCCGTGCATGCCGGGCATGCCCAGGTGCTGGGGGTGCCCGTCCGGGAACGCGCCCCGGGCCATCAGCGTGGTGACGACCGGGATGCCGGTCAGCTCGGCCAGCGTCAGCAGCTCACCGGCGGCGCCGGCCTTGATCACCCCGCCGCCGGCGTAGAGCACCGGGCGGCTGGCCCCGGTCATCATCCGGGCCGCCTCCCGGATCTGGCGGGAGTGCGGGCGGGTCACCGGGTGGTAGCCCGGCAGGTCGAGCGGGACCGGCCAGGTGAAGTCGGTCTGCGCCTGCAGGGCGTCCTTGGCGATGTCGACCAGGACCGGCCCCGGCCGGCCGGTGGCGGCCAGGTGGAACGCCTCGGCGATCGTCCGGGCGATGTCTTCGGCCCTGGTGACCAGGAAGTTGTGCTTGGTCACGGGGAGCGTGATGCCGGAGATGTCGGCTTCCTGGAACCCGTCCGTGCCGATCAGCTTGCTGGCCACCTGGCCGGTGATGGCGACGATCGGCACCGAGTCCATGTAGGCGTCCGCGATCGGGGTGACCAGGTTGGTCGCGCCCGGGCCCGAGGTGGCCATGCACACGCCGACCCGCCCGGTGGCCTGCGCGTACCCGGTGGCGGCGTGGCCCGCGCCCTGCTCGTGGCGAACCAGGATGTGCCGGACCTCGGTGGAGTCGAGCAGCGGGTCATAGGCAGGCAGGATGGCGCCGCCCGGCAGGCCGAACACCACGTCCGCGCCCACCTTCTCCAGCGCGCGGACCAGGGCCTGGGCTCCGGTCACCCGGGCCCGTCCCGGCGTGGGCATGGCGGCCGGGGCGCCCGCCGGGTCGCTGACGGGGGTGGCGGCCGGGTCGCTGGCAGGGGTGGCGGCGGGGGT
>DASWVA010000178.1:0-2199 GCA_036401415.1 Streptosporangiaceae bacterium | reverse complement strand
TCCAGCAGCCGTTCGACCCGCTCCCGCGCGGTCAGCTTGCCCCGGCTGTGCTGCTTTTCCACCGCCTTCTCCGACCCGGCATGGACGGCTTCGCCCCGGCGGCGTTCCAGGTCGGCGAGCTTGCCCGCGGTGGTGTGCAGGTCGGCGGGCTCGTGAGCATCAGCGGCGTCACTGGTCATGGGGTAAGGGTAGCGGGGGTGGTCCAGACCCTTTCGCTACGCTTGCCGCGTGACCGCAGCGCCAGCAGAATCAGCCAGACCCGAACCCGGCCCCGGACCCGGCCCCGCGAGCCGGGACTTCGACCGGTACCAGATGCCCGAGCCGATGCGCGACGACGTCCGGCTGCTCGGCAGCCTGCTGGGCGACGTGCTGCGCGAGGCCGGTGGCCAGGATCTCCTGGACGACGTGGAGAAACTCCGGCACGCGGTGATCGCGGCACGCCGCCATCCCGAGACGTCGTCGCTGGACACCATCGCCGCGCTGGTGGCCTCCTGGCCGCTGGACCGGGCCGAGCAGGTGGCCAGCGCGTTCACGGTCTACTTTCACCTGGCCAACCTGGCCGAGGAACACCAGCGGATCCGGGCGTTGCGGGAGCGGGACACCGAGGGGCATCCGCTGCCGGAGTCACTGGCCGCCACCGTGGAGGACATCCGCGACGAGCAGGGGGAGGACCGGCTGGAAGCGCTGCTGGCCGGCCTGCGCGTCCACCCCGTGTTCACCGCCCACCCCACCGAAGCCCGCCGCCGCGCCGTGGTCGCCTCGCTGCGCCGGATCTCGCTGCTGACCGACGTGCTGGACGACCCGAGGACGGCCGCCACCGACCGGGCCGAGACCGTGCGTGAGCTGCACGAGCAGATCGACGTGCTCTGGCGCACCTCCCAGCTGCGGGTCAAGGCTATGGACCCGATCGATGAGGTCCGCACGGTCATGACTGCGTTCGACGAGACCCTGTTCCGGGTGGTGCCGGCCCTGTACCGGTCGATGGACCATGCGTTGGCGGGTAAGGCCAGCGGCAGCACGCCCACCTCGGTCCCGGCCTTCCTCCGGTTCGGCAGCTGGGTGGGAGCCGACCGGGACGGTAACCCGTTCGTCACCGCCCGGGTCACCCGCGAGGCCGCCACCATCCAGGCCGAGCACGTGCTGCGCGCGCTCACCCGGGCCACCGACCGGATCGGCCGGTCGCTGACCCTGTCCGAAACGGCCACCCCGGCGTCGCCGGGGCTGCGCCGGGCGCTGGACGGGGCCACCGCCGCCTACCCGGAGCTGATCGGGGAGATCAACGCCCGGTCTCCGCAGGAGCCGTACCGGACCTACCTGCTGTACGCGGCGGCCCGGCTGGAGGCGACCCGCGGCCGCGACGCCGACCTGGCCTACTCCGGGCCGGAAGAGTTCCTGGCCGACCTGCGTCTGATCCAGGAGTCGCTGGCGGCCAGCGGTGCCCGCCAGCAGGCGTACGGGGAGCTTCAGCACCTGATCTGGCAGGCCGAGACGTTCGGGTTCCACCTGGCTGAGCTCGAGGTGCGCCAGCACAGCGCGGTCCACGCGCGGGCCCTGGCCGAACTGCGCGCGGGCGGCACCCTTTCCGAGCAGACCCAGGAGGTGCTGGCCACCCTGCGCGTGATCGCCTGGATCCAGCAGCGGTTCGGGGTCGAAGCCTGCCGCCGGTACGTCGTGAGCTTCACCCGGTCCGCGTCCGACATCGCCGCGGTCTACGAACTGGCCGAGCTGGCCCGGCCTGACGGCAACGCCCCGGTGCTGGACGTGGTGCCGCTGTTCGAGACGGGCGAGGACCTGGCCCACGCGGCCGGCGTGCTGACCGACATGCTCCAGCTGCCCCCGGTCGCGACCCGGCTCGCGGCCAACGGCCGCCAGCTCGAAGCCATGCTCGGCTACTCCGACTCGGCCAAGGAGCTCGGCCCGGCCAGCGCGACCCTGCGGTTGTTCGACGCTCAGGCTGAGATGACCGCCTGGGCCGAGGCCAACGACGTGCGGCTGACCATGTTCCACGGCCGTGGCGGGGCCCTCGGCCGCGGCGGCGGCCCCACCGGGCGGGCCGTCCTGGCCCAGGCCCCCGGCTCGGTGGCCGACCGGTTCAAGGTCACCGAGCAGGGCGAGGTCATCTTCGCCCGGTACGGTCAGCCGGTCATCGCCCGGCGGCACCTGGAACAGGTCACCTCGGCCGTCCTGCTGGCCTCCTCG
>DASWVA010000177.1:0-4904 GCA_036401415.1 Streptosporangiaceae bacterium | reverse complement strand
GCCTGCGCTCAGGCGCACATCATCATGGAAATGGAGATCGGCGTCGTCGGCGGTGAAGAAGACGGCGTGGTCGGCGAGATGAACGAGAAGCTCTACACCACCCCGGGCGACGCGCTCGACGTGGCCGAGAAGCTCGGCCTGGGTGAGCGGGGCCGGTACATCCTGGCCGCGACGTTCGGCAACGTGCACGGCGTCTACAAGCCCGGGCACGTGCGGCTGCGGCCGGAGGTGCTGAAGGAGATCCAGGACACGGCGGGCGCCAAGTACGGCCGTGAGAAGCCGTTCGACCTGGTGTTCCACGGCGGCTCGGGCTCGGCCCTGGAGGAGATCCGCGAAGCCATCTCCTACGGCGTGGTCAAGATGAACGTGGACACCGACACCCAGTACGCCTTCACCCGCCCGGTCGCGGGATACATGCTCACCAAGTACGACGGCGTGCTGAAGGTCGACGGCGACGTGGGCCGGAAGAAGGACTACGACCCGCGGGCCTGGGGCAAGGCGGCCGAGCAGGGCATGACCGACCGGGTCGTGCACGCGTGCGAGGACCTGCAGTCCGCCGGCACCAGGCTCGGCTGAGGGACAGCCGATGGAACGCAAGGATCTGCTGGCGGGATCCGGCCTCAGCGCCGGGCCCGCGCCCACCCACCTGCCCGTTGACCCGGCCACCGAGGTGCTGGCCTCGGGCCAGGACCCGGCCGACGTGGCGGCCCGGTTCCCGGCGTCGTCGGCGGCCTGGGCCGCCCTGGCCGAGCGTGCCTTCGGCCAGGGCGATGTGGTCACGGCCTACGCCTACGCGCGCACCGGTTACCACCGTGGCCTGGACCAGCTGCGCCGGGCCGGCTGGCGCGGCAACGGGCCGGTCCCGTGGGAGCACCAGCCCAACCAGGGCTTCCTGCGGTCGGTCAGCATGCTGGGCCGCTCCGCGGCCGCGATCGGTGAGGAGGACGAGGCCGAGCGCTGCCGAGCGCTGCTCGCGGACTCCAGCCCCGCAGCCGCCCGGGCCCTGGGCTGACCCCGGGCCTGGGCTGACCCCGCCGGGCCGCGCCACCGCAGGCGGCAGGCGGCCTCCGGTTACCGGATCATCGGTTCCTGCTGGGGTAATCTCTAGAGGTAAGAGCCCCTGCCGCTCGCGGGTCACGTGGTGATCACGGAGCGGACCAGGGGCTTCGCGGTGCCTTCCAGACGCGGTGCCTTACAGAAGGGACAGCCCGTGCCGGCCATCGTGCTCGTCGGCGCCCAGTGGGGCGACGAAGGCAAGGGCAAGGCGACCGATCTGCTCGGCGACCGGGTCCATTACGTCGTCCGGTACCAGGGCGGCAACAACGCCGGTCACACCGTGGTCATCGGCGAGGAGAGCTACGCCCTGCACATGCTCCCCTCGGGCGTGCTGTCGCCGGACGTGGTGCCGGTCATCGGCAACGGCGTCGTCGTCGATCCGCGGGTCCTGCTGGAGGAGATCGACGCCCTGGAAGCCCGCGGGGTGTCCTGCGCCCGCCTGCTGATCTCGGCCAACGCGCACCTGATCATGCCGTACCACCAGGCCCTGGACAAGGTGACCGAGCGGTACCTGGGGCAGGCCCGGATCGGCACCACCGGCCGCGGCATCGGCCCCACCTACGGCGACAAGATCGCCCGGGTCGGCATCCGCGTGCAGGACCTGTTCGACCCCGGCATCTTCCGGCAAAAGCTGGAGCTGGTGCTGCGCGAGAAGAACCAGGTCCTGACCAAGGTCTACAACCGCCGCGCCATCGAGCCGGGCCCCATCGCCGACGAGTACCTGGGCTACGGCGAGCGGCTCCGGGGGTACGTGGCTGACACCGGCCTAGTCCTGGGCCGGGCCCTGGACGCCGATCGCGTCGTGCTGCTCGAGGGCGCCCAGGCCACCATGCTCGACGTCGACCACGGCACCTACCCGTTCGTCACGTCCTCCTCGCCCACCGCGGGCGGCGCCTGCGCGGGCTCCGGGATCGGCCCGACCCGCATCACCAAGGTGATCGGGGTGGTCAAGGCCTACACCACCCGGGTCGGCGCGGGCCCGTTCCCCACCGAGCTGACCGACGAGCAGGGCGACTGGCTGCGCGCGACCGGCGGCGAGTACGGCGTGACAACCGGGCGGGCCCGCCGGACCGGCTGGTTCGACGCGGTGATCGCCCGGTACTCGACCCGGGTGAACGGCATCACCGACTACTTCCTGACCAAGATGGACGTGCTGTCCAGCCTGGACAAGGTACCGGTGTGCGTGGCGTACGAGGTCGACGGGAAGCGGTGCGACGAGGTGCCCACCACCCAGACCGAGTTCCACCACGCCCGCCCGGTGTATGAGTACCTCGACGGCTGGTCGGAGGACATCTCCCAGGTGAAATTGTTCGGCGACCTGCCGCCCAACGCCCAGCGCTACGTGCACGCGCTGGAGGACCTGATCGGCGCCCCGGTCGTCGCGGTGGGGGTGGGTCCCCGGCGGGACCAGACGCTCCAGATCCGCGATCTCATCTGATGCGCCGGCCTGACCCCGAAACCAGCCGGTAGGCTCGCCGCCGTGCGCGTTGTGGTGATCGGCTCGGGGGGCCGGGAACACGCCATCGCCCTGGCCCTGGCCCGGGACCCGGCGGTGACCAGCCTGCACGCGGCACCCGGTAACCCGGGTATCGCGGCGCTCGCGCACACCCACCCGGTGGCCGTGGCCGACCCGGCCGCCATCGCCGCGCTGGCCCGTGAGCTGGCCGCGGACCTGGTCGTGATCGGCCCCGAGGGACCGCTGGTGGCCGGCGCGGCCGACGCCGTGCGGGAGAGCGGTATCGCCTGCTTCGGGCCCGGGCGGGCCGCCGCGATGATCGAGGGATCCAAGGCTTTCGCCAAGGAGATCATGGCCGAAGCCGGCATCCCCACCGCGGCCGCCCGGTCGTGCACCACCCCGGCGGAGGTGGATGCGGCGCTGGCCGGGTTCGGGGCGCCGTTCGTGGTCAAGGACGACGGCCTCGCCGGGGGCAAGGGCGTGCTGGTCACCGAGGACGCCGCCGCGGCCCGGGCGCACGCCCGGTCGGTGGCCCGGGTGGTGATCGAGGAGTTCCTGGACGGCCCCGAGGTGTCCCTGTTCGCGGTGTGCGACGGCCGGACCGCCGTCCCGCTGTGGCCGGCCCAGGACTTCAAGCGCGCCCACGACGGTGACCGGGGCCCGAACACCGGCGGCATGGGCGCCTACACCCCGCTCCCGTGGGCTCCGGCCGGGCTGGCCGACGAGGTGATGGCCACCGTGATCCAGCCCGCGCTGGACACGCTGGCCCGGCGGGGCACCCCGTACCGGGGGCTGCTGTACGCGGGACTGGCCCTGACCGCGGCGGGGGTCAAGGTGATCGAGTTCAACGCCCGCTTCGGCGACCCGGAGACCCAGGTGGTGCTCGACCGGCTGGAAACGCCGCTGGCCGGGCTGCTGCACGCGGCCGCCGTCGGCGACCTGGCCGGGGCATCGGGCCCCGCCGGGCTGCGCTGGCGGCCCGGCGCGGCCGTGACGGTGGTGATCGCGGCACCGGGGTACCCGGAGCGGCCCGTCAGCGGGGACGCCATCACCGGGCTGGAGCAGTCCCCGGCGGTGCCGGGGACGTACATTCTGCAGGCCGGCACAGCGCTGGACGAGAACGGCGTACTTCGCTCCAGCGGAGGCCGGGTACTCAACGTCGTCGGTACGGGAGTGGATGTCGAGGCGGCCCGGGCCGCTGCCTACCAGGCGGCGGACGGGATCCAGATGCGGGGCGCCTGGTGGCGCGGCGACATCGCCGCCGCCGAAGGCCAGCCGGAACCAGGCCCGCCGGAAAGGGGACTGAGGTCGTGATCAGCCGGTACACGCTGCCCGCGATGGGCCAGGTCTGGAGCGAGGCTCACAAGTACGAGCTGTGGTGCCGGGTGGAGACGCTGGTGCTGGAGGCGCACGCCCGGGCCGGCACCGTGCCCGCGGACAGCGTGGATCCGGTCCGCGCGGCCGCTCCGCCCACTCCCGAGGCCGTGGCCGAAGTGGAAGCGGTCACCGACCACGACGTGATCGCCTTCCTCACCGCCTGGGCCGACAACACCACCCCGCGCCGCGCGGCCGCCTACGTGCACTACGGCATGACCTCCTCCGACCTGGTCGACACGGCCCTGGCCGTGCAGCTCACCGAGGCCACGGACCTCCTCCTGGGCCGGGCGGACGCCCTGGTCGCGGCGCTGCGCGACCACGCGCTGGCGCACCGGGAGACGCTCCGCCCGGGCCGCACCCACGGGGTGCACGCCGAGCCGGACGTGTGGGGTCACCGGGTGGCGGATTTCGCGTTCGCGGCCGCCCGCGGCCGGGACCGGCTGGCCCGGGCCCGGGCGGCGGTCGCGGTGGGCAAGCTGTCCGGCCCGGTCGGCAACTACTCCAACATCGCGCCGGAGATCGAGACCGAGGTGATGCCCGCGCTCGGCCTGCGGCCGGCGGACGTCGCGACCCAGGTCGTGATGCGCGACGGGATCTCCGAGTGGATCAGCGCGCTGGCCATCCTGGCCACCGTGTGCGAGGCGGTGGCGCTGGAGGTCCGGCACGGGCAGCGCACCGAAGTCCGCGAGCTGGCTGAACCGTTCGGCCGGGGCCAGAAGGGCTCCTCGGCCATGCCGCACAAGAAAAACCCGATCCGCTCGGAGCGGATCTGCGGGCTGGCCCGGGTGGTACGCGGTTACGTGACCCCGGTGCTGGAAGGCATTCCCCTGTGGCACGAGCGCGACATCTCGCACTCCAGCGTGGAGCGCATCGCGCTGCCGGACGCGGCGATCAGTGTCGACTATCTCCTGCACCTGACCACCGGCCTGATCGAGGGGCTGGTGGTGGACGCCGACCGGATGCGGGCCAACCTGGACGCCACCGGCGGGCTGCTGTACTCCTCGGCCGCACTGCT
>DASWVA010000176.1:0-4922 GCA_036401415.1 Streptosporangiaceae bacterium | reverse complement strand
TCCTGGATGCCGCGCAGGGCGGTGCGGGCCGAGCGGATGTCGGTGATCGGCAGCAGCGCCTGGGCCTGCTCCAGCAGGGCTTCCTTGGCCACGGCGTGCTCCCGGAGCTCGGCTTCCTTCTCCGACAAGGCCTCGGTCCGGGCCGCGAAGAACTGGTCCTGGGCCGCCTTGAACCGGGTCCACAGCTCTTCCTCGTCCTCGCGGCTGGCCCGGCCCGCGGCCTTCCAGGCGCGCATCAGGTCGCGGTACGTCCCGGCCGTCGGGCCCCACGCGGTCGAGGTGGACAGCGACTCGGCGTCCGCGACCAGGCGCTCCTTGCGGGCCCGGACCTGCTCACGCTGGTCCTCGAGCCCGGCGAAGTAGGCCTTGCGCCGCTTGGTGAACGCATTGCGGGCCGCCGACAGCCGCTTCCACAGCGCTGCCTCGACCGCCCGTTCGGCGTGCGGGGCGCTCTTCCACTCCTCCAGCAGCTCGCGCATGCGCTCACCGCTGCTCTTCCAGTGCGTGGCCTCGGCGGCGATGTGCTCCGCCTCGTCCACGATCCGCTCCTTGACCTCACGGGCGCCGCGCCGGGCCTGCTCCCGCTGGGCCTTGACCTCTTCCCGCTTGTGCCCGACCACGCCGCCCAGCTTGTCCAGCCGGCCGCACAGGCCGTCCAGGTCGCCAATGGCGTTCGCCCCGGTGACCGTGGAACGCAGCCGCTCCACGGTCGCCTGGGCCTGGGCGGGGGACAGGTCGGTCGAGGCCAGGCGCTGCTCGAGCAGGGTGACCTCGGTCTCCAGCGACTCGTACTTGCGCCGGAAGAAGGCCAGGGCCTCCTCCGGGCTGCCCGCCTGCCACGAGCCGATCACACGCTCGCCTTCGGCGGTACGCACGTAGACCGTCCCGTCGGGATCAACCCGGCCCCACGGATGATTGGCGGTGGTCACGGCGAACCTCCTGGTAGTGCTGGCCCGGTACGGAGCCGGATAGTCAGGCGTTTGCGGGTCCCGTACCGTTCTGATCGCTAGTCTGCATCACGTCTGCTTGATAGTGACGCCCTTGATGACGACGCTTTCCTTCGGATGCCCGTCGCCGGTGGCAGTGGAGTTGTCGCTTCCCGCCTTGGCGATTGCCTGGATGACCGGCAGGCCCTGCACGATCGTGCCGAACGGCGTGTAGCTGGCCGGCAAGGGCGAATTCTGATAGACGAGGAAGAACTGGCTGCCGTTGCTGTTGACCTGGCCGGTGTTGGCCATCGCCACCGTTCCGGCGGTGTACTTCGCGCCTTTGAGGTTCTCGTTCCCGAAGGCGTAGCCCGGGCCGCCCTCACCAGTTCCGGTCGGGTCACCGCACTGCAGCACGTAGATGCCGCTGGTGGTGAGCCGGTGGCATTTGGTGTTGCTGAAGTAACTCTGCCTGGCCAGCGACACGAAGGAGTTGACCGTGCACGTCGCTGCGCTGTTGGCCAGGCTGATGACGATGTTGCCGCGGTTGGTGTCGATCGTGGCCTGGTAACCCGCCTGGTAGTCCGGCTTGGACGAAGGCAGGTTCACCTTGCGGGCCGCGGTCCCGCTCTTGGCGTACGTGCAGCTGTGCGCGGGCTCCGAGACCGTGGCCGCGGAAGCCGTCGGCGTCGGCGTGGCCGTGGCTGATTTGGCGGCAGCCGGGGACGCGGCAGAGCTGCCGCCGCCCGTGCCGAACAGGAAGTAGCCACCCACGGCCAGGGCGGCCACGACGCACGCCCCGCCGGCGGCCAGCCCGCGGACCCGCGCCGTGTGGGCGCGCGCGGCGCGGCGCTGCTGCTGCCGTGCCATGCGCTCCCGGGCGAGCCTGCGCTGACGTTCTCTCTTTCCCGCCACCGGTCTGGTCCTCCTCATCTGGTGCCGGCGGTCCTGCCATCAGCGAATCTTCGCGAATCGTACCTGGATAGCTGTTACCGCGGTACCGCCGTTATCGGTTCGCAGCCGTGCCGTCGGGCTCGGTAGCCTGTACGGGTCACCCGTCGAGCCGGGCCGTCGCGTACTGGTGCCGCCGGGACGCCGAACGGGCGTGCCGCAAAGACTTGAGACTGCATTGTCGCGGACCGCCCCGGTGCGTTCTGCCAAACTCGCCGGGAGTTCCCATGAGAGAGGACGACTGTGCTTGTCACCGGGTTCCCCGCCGGGGCCTTCGC
The DNA here is from genome assembly GCA_036401415.1 of Streptosporangiaceae bacterium. GTDB lineage: Bacteria > Actinomycetota > Actinomycetes > Streptosporangiales > Streptosporangiaceae > Bog-532. The sequence goes on along the minus strand of DASWVA010000176.1, from coordinate 2,767 downwards.
CGCGAACTGTTACGTCATCGCGCCCGGGGACGGCGAGGAATGCGTCATCGTGGATCCCGGGCAGGACGCGCTGGGCGGGATCGAGGAGCTCGTGGCTGAGCACCGGCTCAAGCCCGTGGCCGCGGTCCTGACCCACGGGCACCTGGACCATGTGTGGTCGGTGGCCCCGCTGTGCGGGGCCACCGGCATCCCGGCCTACATCCACCCCGGTGACCGCGCGCTGCTGTCCGACCCGGCCCGCGGCTTTCCGCTCGGCGCCGGGCAGCAGCTGTTCGGCGGGCTGACCTTCACCGAGCCCGACGACGTGCGGGAGCTCACCGACGGCGCCACGCTGACCCTGGCCGGTGTGGACTTCGTGGTCCGCCACGCGCCGGGGCACACACCGGGCTCGGTCACGTTCGCGCTGCCGCCCGGCCTGCCGGGCACCGATGATCCCGCGGGCACGCTGCTGTCGGGTGACCTGCTGTTCGCCGGGTCGATCGGCCGCACCGACCTGCCCGGCGGTGACCATCAGATGATCCTGGCCAGCCTGGCCCGGGTCTGCCTGCCGCTGCCCGATGAGACGATCGTCCTGTCCGGTCACGGCCCCGGCACCACCATCGGAGCGGAGCGGCGCGGTAATCCGTTCCTGGCCGGGCTCACCCCGCAGCGCGGGCCCGCCCGGGGGCTATGACCATCCCGGTCCGGGACCGGACGGCCGGCGAACCCGCCGGCCGCCACCACGGGCCGTTAGACGCAGAAAAATGTGAAAGCGAGAGTCTGAATGATCCGCACCCATGGGGCCGGGACGCTGCGCGCGTCGGACGCCGGTGAAACCGTCGTGCTGGCGGGCTGGGTCGCCCGCCGGCGTGACCACGGCGGCGTCGTCTTCATCGACCTGCGTGACGCCAGCGGTATCGTCCAGGTCGTCTGGCGCAGCGAGGAGAGCGCGGCCGAGACCGGCGAGGCCGGGCACCTGCGGGCCGAGTTCTGCGTGCGGGTCACCGGCACGGTGCGCCCGCGCCCGGCCGGCAACGAGAACCCCGAGCTGCCCACCGGCACGATCGAGATCGACGCCCAGGAGCTGGAGGTGCTCAGCGAGGCCGACCCGCTGCCGTTCCCGATCGAGGGCGGCCCGGCCGACCTGAACGAGGAGGCGCGGCTGCGCCACCGGTACCTGGACATCCGCCGGGAGCCGGTGGCCCGCGCGCTGCGGACCCGTTCCCAGGCCACGTACCTGGTCAACGACGTCTTGCGGGATCACGGCTTCGTGTACGTGGAGACGCCGTACCTGACCCGTTCTACCCCCGAGGGCGCCCGGGACTTCGTGGTCCCGGTGCGGCTGCGGCCGGGCAACTGGTACGCGCTCCCGCAGTCCCCGCAGCTGTTCAAGCAGCTGCTCATGGTGGGCGGCCTGGAGCGGTACTACCAGCTGGCCCGGTGTTTCCGGGACGAGGACTTCCGTGCCGACCGGCAGCCCGAGTTCACCCAGATCGACCTGGAGATGTCGTTCGTCACCCGTGAGGACGTCGTCCAGGTCGGTGAGGCCCTGGTCCAGCGGCTGTGGAGCGAGGTCCTGGGGTATGAGATCCCGATGCCGCTGCCCCAGATGACCTATGCGGACGCGATGGCCAGGTACGGCTCGGACAAGCCGGATCTGCGCTTCGGCTGCGAGCTGGCCGAGATGACCGACTACTTCGCCGACACCGCGTTCCGGGTGTTCCAGAACCCGTACGTGGGCGCGGTGGTGATGCCGGGGGGCGGCAGCCAGACCCGGCGCGAGCTGGACGCCTGGCAGGACTGGGCCAGGGCCCGCGGCGCCCGCGGCCTGGCCTACGTGGTGGTGCAGCCGGACGGCGAGCTGGCCACCTCCGGCCCGGTGGTGAAGAACCTGTCCGAGACGGAGCGGGCCGGGCTGGCCGCGGCGACCGGGGCCAAGCCGGGTGACTGCATCTTCTTCGCGGCCGGCGCCCCGCGCGAGGCCCGCGAGCTGCTCGGCGCGGCCCGGCTGGAGATCGGCCGCCGCTGCGACCTCATCGACCCGGCCGCCTGGGCCTTCACCTGGATCGTGGACGCGCCTATGTTCGAAGAGGACGGCGAGGGCGGCTGGACCGCGGTGCACCACCCGTTCACGGCCCCGCTGCCCGAGTGGGCCGACAAGTTCACCGCGGACCCCGGTGCGGCCCTGGCCGACGCCTACGACATGGTGTGCAACGGCTATGAGATCGGTGGCGGCTCGCTCCGTATCCATCGCTCGCCGATGCAGCAGCAAGTGTTCGACGTGATCGGGCTGTCCCGCGACGAGGCCCAGTCCCAGTTCGGCTTCCTGCTCGACGCGTTCAAGTACGGTCCGCCCCCGCACGGCGGCATCGCGTTCGGCTGGGACCGGCTGGTGATGCTGCTGGCCGGCCAGGACAGCATCCGCGAGGTCATCGCGTTCCCCAAGGCCGCCTCTGGCCTGGACCCGCTGACCGGCGCCCCGACCCCGATCACGCCCGCCCAGCGCAAGGAAGCGGGCATCGACGTACCGCCGCAGAAGGCCAGACCGTCCGGCACCCAGCCCGGCGGCCACCCCGCCGCCCCCACCGACCCCGGCTCCACCACGGCGTAGCTCCGCCCCTCCTCTGTTCGAAGCTCCGCTGGGCGGTTGCGTTCTCAGTCGTATTCACTGAAAACGCTGCCGGGTGATGGAGGTAAACGTGGAGCGGGCACCTTGTGACGATTTGGCGCGCGGGTCGGTTACTGTCAGTGTGTGGCCAGAACCTACGGAGGCCAGGCGCCCGGGTCC
>DASWVA010000175.1:0-2175 GCA_036401415.1 Streptosporangiaceae bacterium | reverse complement strand
CCTGGACGAGCCGGTCAACGGGCTGGACCCGGAGGGCATCCGCTGGCTGCGGTCGCTGCTGCAGTCGCTGGCCGCCGAAGGCCGCACGGTGCTGGTGTCCAGCCACTGGCGTCACCGACTACCAGAGCCACGGCCACCGCTACCTGGGGACCGCAACGTGAGCGCCAGCGCGGCCGTGCCGGACACTAAGACCCGTGCCCAGCAGGGGCGGTACGGGTTCACCAACGTGGCCCGGATGGAGTGGATCAAGCTGGCCTGTTCGGGCTGGGCCTGGGCGCGATCATCCGGCACAGCGCGGGCGCGATCGCCCTCACCGTCGGGGTCATCTTCGCCCTGCCGCTGCTACTGCTGCCCCTACCGGAGACGGCCCGGAACGGCCCACACGCTGTCCCCGTGGGCCGGGCCTGGGCATGCTGTGCCTGTACGCGGCCGTCCTGCTCGGCGCCTGGATCCTGCACGCGCAGATCACGCCGCCCGCCCCGTTCCGCCGCCCGCCCGGCGGCGTCATCGTGCGCCTCGACGCCCGGCTGCGGGACGGCACCGGCTGGCGGGCCGCCGGCTACCTGCTGCTCAAGCTCCCGGTCGTGACCCTGCAGTACTTCGCGCTCGGCTGCTGGACCTGCGGCCTGGCCGACCTGAGCTGCCCGCTGTGGTGGCCGCTGTTCCGCCGCCACGCCGCGGGCCGGGTGCTGCGGCCGCTGCCCGCCGCCGCCCCGCCGCCGTTCAGCGGCGGCGTGCACGCCAGCACCTGGGCGGGCACCCTGTGGGTGGCGTTGTTCGGCGTGGCGCTATTGCTGGCCGCGCCCTGGCTGACCCGGGGCGCGGTGCTGGTGGACCGGTGGCTGATCCGGTCCCTGCTCGGGCCGGGCCCGCTGGCCCAGCGGGTCCGTGACCTGGAGCGGGCCCGGTCCCAGGCGGTCGACGACTCGGTCGCCCTGCTCCGCCAGGTCGAGCGGGACCTGCACGACGGGGCCCAGGTCCGGCTGGCCACCATGGCCATGAACCTCGGTATGGCCCGGGAGAAACTCGGCCGCGTGGGTGAGCCCACCCGGCCCGCCGACCTGGACCGGATCAGGGAACTGGTCGTCCTGGCCCACCAGGGGGCCAAGGAAGCCCTGGTCGAGCTGCGTGAACTGGTCCGCGGCATCCACCCTCCGGTGCTGGACACCGGACTGGGGGAGGCGCTGATCACCCTGGCCGCAGGCAGCGCGATCCCGGTCACCGTCACCGCCGGGGTGCCCGGTGAGCCGCCCGCCCGGCCGTCACCCGCCATCGAGACCATCGCCTACTTCTGCGTGGCCGAGCTGCTGGCCAACGCGATCAAGCACAGCGGGGCCAGCAAGATCGCGGTGCGCGCGGAGACCGTGGCCGCAGAAGACGGCCGGCTGCTCCGGCTGCAGGTCAGCGACGACGGGGCCGGCGGCGCCGACACCGGGTCCGGCCGTGGCCTGGCCGGGCTGCGGCGGCGGATCGGCACGGTCGACGGCCAGCTCAGTGTGGACAGCCCGGCGGGCGGCCCGACCCAGGTCGTGGTCGAGCTGCCCATGACCGCGTGAGGCTGGGAGGGTGCCGGCATGATGCGTGTGGTGATCGCCGAGGACGCGGTGATGATGCGGGAGGGCCTGACCCGGCTGATCGAGGACCACGGCCACCAGGTGTGCGCGGCGGTCGCCGACGGGGACGCGCTGCTGGCCGCGGTAACCGAGCATCAGCCGGACGTGGCCGTGGTCGACATCCGGATGCCGCCCACGCACACCGACGAGGGCCTGCGCGCCGCCCTGCAGCTGCGCCGGGATCACCGGGGCACCGGCGTGCTGATGTTCTCCCAGTACGTCGAGACCCGGTACGCGGCCCGGCTGCTGGAGGGCAACGCCGCCGGGGTCGGTTACCTGCTCAAGGACCGGGTGGCCGACGTGGCCGACTTTGTGGCCGCGCTGACCCGGGTGGCCGGGGGCGGCACCGCGCTGGACCCCGAGGTGGTCAGCCAGCTGTTCCGGGCCAGCCGGCGGGCTGGGAGCCTGAGCACGCTGACCCGCCGGGAACGTGACGTGCTGTCCCTGATGGCCGAAGGCCGCTCCAACGCCGGTATCAGCGCTGCGCTGTTCATCTCCGGCGGGGCGGTGGAAAAACACGTGGCCAGTATCTTCGGCAAGCTCGGGCTGCCGCCGTCCGAAG
>DASWVA010000174.1:0-3840 GCA_036401415.1 Streptosporangiaceae bacterium | reverse complement strand
ACGGTGAGCCGCGCCGGCGTCCCGCCCGGGGCGGGCACGGCCAGCACGGTGGCCTCCGGGAAGGCGGCCTGTTCGACCGCGACGACCAGGTGGTGGCCCACCACGGCCAGGCCGGGCGCCCACACCTCCGCCAGCCAGGCCACCGGCAGCGCCCCGTGCAGCCGGCGCCCGGCGCCGGAACCGGTCAGCTCGAGTTCACCCCAGCCGCCGTGCGCACCGTCTCGGGTGTGCTCGGGCAGGCGCACGTCCACCAGATCGGGGTCGATGCCCAGCCAGGCCAGCGCGGCCAGGGCCAGCCGCCCGGTCAGCGCGGCTTCCAGGGCGGGCCGGTGGCCCGGGACGTCGGCCGCCTGGTCGCCCCGGGGCGCGAAGCTGGCTGCGACCAGGCCGGACAGCACCTGCTGGAAGGCGGGACCCAGCGCGAGCAGGGTCAGCATCTCCAGCCGCCCGGTCCGCAGCCGGGCCAGCTCCGGGGGCAGGCCCGCGCGGCCCAGGCGGTGGTCCCGGAACTCCCGCACCTCGTCCCAGCTGACCGCGACATCGTCGTCCGGGCCGCGCGGGCCGACCGCGAGCATCGCCAGGTCGCGACGGTGCCGCTGCCAGGCCTGCGCTACGTCCAGGCAGGCGGCCTTCTCCCCGCCCAGCGCGGCCAGCACGGCCTCGCTCTCGGCGTCGCCGTGCGCGGGCAGGCTGAGCTCCCCGTCCGCCCAGCGCACCGGGTGGGGGCCCGGCCCGCACGGCACCCAGGTCTCCACCGCGGGCATGGCCCGCCACCACGGTGAGCCGGTCACGGCGCGGCCCACCAGCGCAGCGGCACGTCCGCGCGCACCTGGCCGGTCAGCGTGCTGAACAGCAGCGTGACCCGGGAGGTGCCGCGGCCCAGCGGCGGCAGCACCTGGAGTGAGCCGCTGACCTCGCGGAAGCCGTCACCGCCCTGGGCAGCGGGGACGGCCACGTGCCACTGCCCGGCGTCGTCGCGGAGCCAGCCGCAAAACCCCGGCCGTCTCAGCGGCCCGGCGTCGGCGGCCAGCCGGCCCGTCTGCGCGCGGTCCGCCACCACGTGCAGGAACGTCTGGCTTCCCCGGGTGTGCAGACCGGTCACGGCGACCTGGGCGCCGTCCACTTCGGGCAGCACCAGGCCGGTGCTGGCCGTGCCGTCGTGCACCGCGGGCCGGTGCCGCCGGCCGTACCAGGCCAGCACGCTGAGCCACGGGCCGGGCAGGCCGGCGGTGGGCGCGGCGGTCACCCCGTGGGGGCCGGCGCCGAGCCGCTCGCAGATCATGGCCAGGTAGCCGGGCACCGGGCTGAACAGGGACAAGGCCCCGGCCGCCTCGAGCGCGGCCACCACGTCCCCGAGTCCGGACGCGCGCCGCCGGGCATCACCGGTATTCCCGGCCGAGGCGGCCAGGATCTCCTGGGCCACCTGCTCGAGCAACTGCTCCCCGGGCGGCCCGCCCGGCGGCTGGAGGGCGACGTCGGTGGCCGGCGCGGCGGCGGTCAGGTCGATGCGCACCCGGGCCGCGGACCCGCCCATGGCCAGCTCGAGCCAGCGAGCCCCGGCCGGCGGAGCCGGCTGGAGGCTCAGCTGGCCCTCCCAGTGCGTGATGGTGGCGTCCCGGCCGCCGTAGAAGTTCACCTGGTACCCGGTGCCCCAGTCGTCGGTCGCGGTGATCTTCGTGAGCGGCTCCGGGAAGCCCACCAGCCCCGGCCCGCCCGCGATGGCCGGGCGGACCGGGGCCAGGGCCAGCGCCTGGGCGCGTTCCGCGGTGACCAGCAGCGACAGCACGTACAGCTCGCCCGCGACGAACTCATCCCGGAACGGCAGCATCCGCGCCACCGGAAACACCCGCCACGGTGCGGCCGCCCCCGTCGCCGCGCCCGGGTCCGCGCCCGGAGCCGTGGCCCGGATCATCCGGGTGGGAACGGGACGCAGCAGCGGGCCCGCGGCCTGCCGGGGCCGCTGGTCCCGGACCGCCAGCGCGTCCCGGAACTGGGTGAGGATCTCTTCGGCCTGGCGGGCGTCGAGCGCGCCCACCGCGGTCAGCGCCCTGGCCACCCCGGCCAGCCGGGCGATGCAGTCGGTGGATACGGCCTGCGAGCCCGGGGACATCCCGGAACCGGACCGGGTCCGGGAGCGCCGCAGACCCGCCTCGGCAGCCAGGCGCAGATGGCGTTCTGCGCGTTCGCCGTTCACCCGCCCACGGTCCCACTCCGGCCCGCCGACCGCGAATCGGGCGGAAGGCCCGGAAAGTGCGGGGGCCGGGCTGGCGAGATGAGTATCGCCTGCCCGGCCCTCTGGCCACCGGCACAACTAAGACGTGGCGTACCGGTCCCGCGGTTCCGCCGGCGGCATCATTTTTCGAAGTTTTCGCTGGCCGGGGGGTGGACAGTCCGCGGCTCGCCGTCCAGGCCGCCGGACCAGTGGCCGCCCAGGGGGAGTTCCAGTTCCTCCAGCCACGGCGGCGGAGGCCGGCGCCGGCCGTCCGCATCCCACGGGGACGACGGATGTCCCGGTGGCAGCCGCTCCAGGTGCGCCCGCATGTCCGCGTCAGAAGTCATCCGTGTTCTCCGTCATCGTCGCTCAGCGTTACTAACAAGGTATTGAAAGTAGCGGAGCGGAGTGGCCGGTTCGCCGGCGGACCGCGGCTGGAAGTCTCGCCGGCTTCGCCGCAGACGGGAGCGGCCGGGGCCCCTCGGGTGTTGGGCCCCGGCCGCTCGTCTGCCGGCCGCCTGGTCAGTGGCGGCCGGAGTCCGCGGCCAGGATGCCCGAGCCTGCGTCCCCGGCGGCCCGGGACGCGGAAATTTCAGCGAGCTGCCCCCCGGGCTCCCCCCGCGGAGCTGCCGCCGGAGACATCCCCGCCGGCTGCTCGCGGTAATCCCGCGGGGGTGTGTCGTCCCGCTCTTTCCGCTTTACGAACCGGTGTCCCGGCCCGGTGTCCCGGTGGCGCCGTCCCGCACTCTGAGCGGCGGCGCGCTCGCCGCTACGGGGCTTTGATCCGGGCCAGGACTTCTTCGTGCAGTGGCCCGTTGGTGCAGACGATGCTGCCGCCGTCCGGGGTGGGCACCCCGTCGATGTCGGTGAACCGGCCGCCCGCCTCTTCCACGATGACCTGCAGCGCGGCGATGTCCCAGAGCGAGACCTCCGGCTCGGCCGACACGTCCACCGCGCCCTCGGCGACCAGGACGTGGGACCAGAAGTCGCCGTAAGCCCGGCTCCGCCACACCGACCGGGTCAGGCCGAGGAAGCCGTCGAGCCGGCCACGGTCCTGCCAGCCGCCCAGGCTCGAGTAGGACAGCGACGCGTCGCCCAGCTGGCTGACCCCGGACACCGAGCACCGGGTGGCCTTGGTCAGGCTGCGCCCGGTCCAGGCGCCGCCGCCGGCCGCCGCCCACCAGCGGCGGCCGAGCGCAGGGGCGGACACCACGCCCACCACCACGTCGTCGCCGTCCATGAGCCCGATGAGCGTGGCCCACACCGGGACGCCGCGGACGAAGTTCTTGGTCCCGTCGATCGGGTCGATGACCCAGCAGCGCGGACCGTGCCCGGACCGGCCGAACTCCTCGCCCAGCACGGCGTCCCGGGGCCGGGACCGGCGCAGCACGTTGCGCAGCGACTCTTCGGCCGCGCGATCGGCGTCAGTGACCGGGGTCAGATCGGGCTTGGTCTCGACCTGGAGGTTGAGGGCCCGGAAACGCCGGGTGGTGATGTCGTCGGCCGCGTCGGCGAGGACGTGCGCAAAGCGCAGATCATCGTCATAGCGGGGCACGCGCAGAACGCTACCGCTTCAGCGAGTCCGGTGACCAGACGGGCGCCGGCGCGGCGGAGGGGGCACACTGGGT
>DASWVA010000173.1:0-3682 GCA_036401415.1 Streptosporangiaceae bacterium | reverse complement strand
GCTGGCGAGACGGCCGCCGGGGAGACCGCCGCGCGCGGGGCGATCGCGGCCGGGGCCGGGGCGGCCCGCTGGACGGCGGGTGCGAACGGGCCCGGCGCGCTCCGCTGGGCGGCGGGCGTGAACGGCCTGGTCTGGCCGGGCCTGGCGCTGCTCGCCCGGGCGTAGCTCACGTCGGTGGCGGCGCCGGCCGCGATGCCCGGCACGGTGGCCACGCTGGTGAACTGCCAGTAGGTCCAGGACGGCCAGGCCGCCGGGCCGCCCGGACGGCCGCTCCCGTACCCGGCCACCCACAGCGGGACGGCACTGAAGCCGGCGCTGTCCCCGGTGCACGCGCTCCACCACGCCGCGGTGGTGTAGATGACCGGAATCCGGCCGGTGAGCCGCTGCGCCTCGCTGGTGAAGGCCGCGATCCAGGACACCAGTTGCCGGGCCGACCGTCCGTAGCACGGGTTGGTGTGGTCGGTGCCGGTGTACGGGTCGTACTCCAGGTCCACGGCCAGCGGGCGGGCCTGGCCGGCCGCGGTGTCGCCGAGGTGGCTGACCGCGAAGTCCGCCTGGGCCGCGCCGCCGCTTTCGTTGGGGATGGCGAAGTGGTAGCCGGTCACGGCCAGGCCGGCCGCCTCCGCCCCGGACGCGTCCCCGGCGTACCAGGGATTGGCGTAGTAGTCGCCCTCGGTCGCCTTGACCGCGGCGAACGTGTAGCCGGCCGCGGCCACCTGCCTCCAGTCGATGGGGGCGCCACCGGGGTGCTGATCGGCGGCCACGTCGACACCCTTGGCCGGGGTGGAGGCGGCCGGGGTGGAGGCGGTCAGGGCCGGAGCGGCCAGGCCGGTCCGGCTGAGCGGGCCCGCGAGCTCCTCCAGCAGAGCGGGGGAGTGGGCCGCGCCGACGTTGTACCGGTCCGCGGAACCGGTCGCCGGCGGTGACGCCCCCCCGCCGGTGCGGCCGTCGGACGTAGTGCCGGCGGCGGCCGCCAGCCCCGTCGCGGGCGATGAGCTGGACGGGCGGGAGCCGGGCCGCGGTCCGGACGAGCCCACCATCGTGGTGGTGGTCGGGCCACCGCCCGCCGGGTGCCCCGGGCCGCCGCCGACGATCACGATTCCGGTCGCCCCCGATGCCATCAGCACGGCCAGTGCCACCAGCGAGAACGTGAGACGGCCACCCGATGCTGCACCCACGGAGGCTCCTAACGATCGGGTGGCAGGCAGCGAGCGTAGCAGCCGAATTGGCAGGTATGTCCGCAAAATGAACCGGCGAGTTGACGCGAATTGACGTTTTACGCCCGTGTGGTAGGGCGCTGACCAGCTAGAGTGTCGCGCATGCCGCAGACAGACAATGACCCGAGCGCGAGCACGGCGAGCTTCCAGGCTTTCGCGCACCGGTCCGATACCGACCCCACGCCCCGGCGGTCCGCGTCGGCCAGCCGGTACGTCCTCATCGGGGGCGTCGTGCTGGTGGTCATCGTGATCGTGGTCCTCATCGCCACGCTGTAGCGGCCGGCCCGGGTCAGCCCGGGTCAAGCGGGCGGGATCTCACCCGAACCGCGCACGACCAGCTGCGTGCCGAGCTCGATGAACTGCGCGGGCCCGCGCGTCCCGCCCAGCCGCCCGAACAGCAGCTCCGCCGCGCGGCGGCCCATCTCCGCCGGATTCTGCGCCACCACCGTCACCCCGGGGTCGAGCAGGTCGGCCAGCTCGAAATCGTCGAAGCCCACCAGTGCGACGCGCTCACTCGCCCGGGCGATCTCCCGCAGCGCGAACACCGTGGTCCGGTTGTTCCCGCAGAACACCGCGGACACCGGTTCCGGCCCGGTCACCATCTGGGCCAGCGCGGCCTGGACGCTGGCCGGCGAGGGCTTGATCCGGGCCACCCACGACTCGTGGGTCTGCAGGCCCGCGCCGGCCATCGCGTCCTGGTAACCCCGCTGCCGCTGGCTGGCCGTGTAGATGCCGGCGTCGTCGCCGATGAATCCGATCCGCTGGTGCCCGTGGCGGATGAGGTGGGCGACGCCGGAACGGGTACCGCCGACGTTGTCGGCCAGCACCGCGTCCGCTTCGATCATCCCGGCGGGCCGGTCCACGAACACCGATGCCACCCCGGCCGCGATTTCCGGCAGCAGGTAACGGTGGTCGCCGGAGGCGGGAATGACAATGAGGCCGTCCACCCGGCGCGCGCACAACGCCAGCACGAGTTCCTGTTCCCGCTGCGGATCCTCGTCGCTCGAACCGGTGAAGAGCAGCGAGCCGTTCCAGTGCGCCACATCTTCCACCGCACGGGACAGCGCCGAGTAGAACGGGTCGCCGATGTCCTCCATGATCAGGCCGATCGAGGCGGTCTGGCCCTTACGCAGCAGCCGGGCGCTGTCGTTGCGCCGGAAGCCGAGTTCGCTGATGGCGTTGCGGACCCGGCTGGCCGTTTCCGGCGTGACCCCTGGCTCGTCGTTGACGACGCGGGACACCGTCTTGAGCGCCACCCCGGCCCGGGTCGCGACATCTTTCATCGTCGGCCGCCCGCGGCTGGTCCGCACCACCGGCGCGCTGCCCGCGTGGCCCGGCGTCGCCCGGGAAACGCTGTCAACCTCGCTGACCATGGCTGCTTCCCATGTTCCTCTCGTCGCACCGCGGGAACGCTGGGCCGCCGTTTGCCTGCCGCCCCGGGATCGCCATGCCCGGGCTGCGGTTCCCCCCCGGCCCAAGTCTGCCCCAAAAGGGGCTGGCCGGCTAATGGGACATTCCCTTTTCCGCGCCGGTATCGCGGGGCCGCGGTGGCGGCAAGATGGGCCGCAATCGTTTCAGCCGGGCTGGCCATTGGGCGGCGGGCCGCGCGTGGGAAAAGCCGGCCCGGGTGCTTGGGTGTGCCTTGATGACGACCAGGAATGCCCCCGCCACCGGGCGCGGAGCGGGCGAAGATGAGGAACGGCACCGGCTGACCACCCCGGAGGGGCTGGCCGCGCTGTCGCTGGACGCGCTCTCCTCGGTGGCGTGCCATCCTCGTCGTCCTGCTCGCGGTCCTGGTCATCTCCTACCGCCAGGTCATCGCCGCGTTCCCCAGCGGCGGCGGCGCCTACGCGGTGGCCAAGCGGCACCTCGGCACCGGCGCCAGCCTGACCGCCGCCGCCTCCCTGATCGTGGACTACGTCCTGAACGCGGCGGTCGGCGTTTCCGCCGGGATCGAGGCGGTGACTTCGGCCTTCCCGGGCCTGTACGGCGCCCGGGTCTGGCTCTGCCTGGCCGCGCTGGCCCTGATCACCGCGGCCAATTTCTGGGGCGTGGCGGAGTCGGCCCGGCTGTTCATCGTCCCGACCGTCCTGTTCATCGCGGCGATGGCCGTGGTCATCGTGGCCGGCCTGGTCCGTTCCCACCCGGCGGTGGCCCCCGCGCACCGCCTGCCCGGTGTGGCCGAGACCGTCGGCACGCTGCTGATCCTGAAGGCGTTCGCGTCCGGCTGCTCGGCCCTGACCGGAGTCGAGGCGATCGCGAACGCGGTCCCCGAGTTCCGCAAGCCGCGCGAGCGCCGGGCCCAGCACACCGAGATGTGGCTGGGCATCACATCCTCGGCGTCATGCTGCTCGGCCCGGCCACGCTGATCCGCAGGTTCGACGTGACCCCGGACGGCAACGTGACCGTGCTCGCCGAGCTGACCAGGATCGGTGTCGGCGGGGGTGCGCTGTTCTACATCATCC
>DASWVA010000172.1:0-6685 GCA_036401415.1 Streptosporangiaceae bacterium | reverse complement strand
AGGTCGTGGCCGCCCTTGGGTGACTGGTCGATGATGCCGGCCGGGTCGGCCAGCACCACCCGGTCGAACTCCAGGCCCTTGGCCTGGGTCACGGTGAGCAGGGCGACCGGCGAGTCGAGGGCTTCAGCCCGGTCACCGGGCACGGCCCCGGGGACCTGGGCGGCCAGCTCAGCGATCCGGCCGGCCGGGGCGATGATGGCCAGCCGGCCCTCTTCGGCGGCGGTCAGGCCGGCGAGTTCCTCATCCACCACCCGGGCCACCTGGGGGCCGAAGTCCGCCGCCGCCCCGACCCGGATCGCGCGCGGGGCCCCGCCTTCCTCGCGCACCGATTCCGGCGGCTCCTCCTGGGGCGCCACCGCGGCCAGCACATCGGCGGCCACGGCCATGATCTCGGCCGGGGTCCGGTAGTTGACGGTCAGCCGCTCCTCACGCCAGCGGCCCCCGACGTACGGGTCGAGCATCTCGCCCCACGACCCGGCGCCGGCCGGGCTGCCGGTCTGGGCCACGTCACCGACCACGGTCAGCGACCTGGTCGGGACGCGGCGCATGACCATCCGCCAGGCCATGGCCGACAGTTCCTGGGCCTCGTCCACGATGACGTGGCCGTAGGACCAGGAGCGGTCGGCGGCGGCCCGCTCGGCCGTGGTCAGCTCGGGTCCCTCGTCGCGGTTGCGGCCCGCGATCGTGGCCGCGTCGACGAGGCCCTGCCCGGCCAGGCCGGTCAGCTCGAGCACCCCCTGGGCGTACTCCTCTTCTTCCTGCTGGCGCCGCTGCGCCACCCGGCGCAGGGCCCGTTCCGCCGAGTCGTCGGCCCCCAGCAGTTCCGCCGCCTCATCCAGCAACGGGACGTCGCTGACCGTCCAGCGCCCACGCTGGCGGGACCGGAGCAGCACGGACCGTTCGGCATCGGTCAAAGAGGAAGCGGCCCGGCGGAGGGCACCTTCCTCCTCCAGCAACGCGGTCAGCAGCCGCTGCGGGGTGAGAAACGGCCACAGCCGGTCCAGGGCCGAGCGGACGGCGTCTTCGTCCCACAGCCGGGCCCGCACGTACGGCACGTCCTCGTCGTCCAGGCTGCGGCCGAGGGCGACGGACTCGGCCCGGGCGATGGCGTCGAGCATCTCGGTCACGAACAGCTTGCGGGCCACGTTGTGCGGGCGGCGCATGCCCCGCGCGCGGATGCGGATCCGCTCGCACACGTCGGCGGGCACCGTGATCGTCACCCCGTCGACCTGCAGTTGCAGGTCGCGGCGCGGGATCCGCTGCTGGTCCCGGACCGCGGACCGGAGCACCTTGACCATCTTCAGGTCACCCTTGAGCACGGCGGCGGCCGGGTCCTCCTCCGCGGTGGCGCGGACGCCGGGGAACAGCTCGCCGAGCGAGGACAGCACCACGTCGGTCTCGCCCAGCGACGGGAGGACCTGGCTGATGTAGCGCAGGAACGTCGAGTTCGGGCCGATGATGAGCACCCCGCGCCGTTCCAGCGTGCGCCGGTGCGTGTACAGCAGGAACGCGGCCCGGTGCAGCGCGGCCACGGTCTTGCCGGTGCCGGGCCCGCCCTGGACGACCAGCACCCCGGCCAGGGAGGAACGGATCACCCGGTCCTGCTCGGCCTGGATGGTGGCCACCACGTCGCTCATCCGGCCGGTCCGGCCCCGGCGCACGGTGGCCAGCAGCATCGCCTCGCCGACCAGGCCCCGCCGGTCGTCCTCGCTCATCCGGTCCAGATCGAACACCTCGTCGTCCAGACCGACCACCGTGCGCCCGCGGGTGTAGAGGTGGCGGCGGCGCAGAAGCCCGGCCGGGTCGTTCGGCGTGGCCGCGTAGAAAGGGCGCGCGGCGGGGGCACGCCAGTCAATGAGAACCGGCTCGTATTCGTCGTCGTGCAATCCGATCCGGCCGATGTAGAAGGTGTGGTCAGCCGTGTCGTCCATCCGGCCGAAGCACAGGCCGCGGTCCACCCCGTTCAGCTGTGACAGCCGCCTGGCCTGCTCATAGGCCGACACTTCGCGCTCCATCCGGGCTGCGAACGTGCCCCCTTCGCCGCCGCGCCCGTGCACCTCGTGCAGCGCTTTCTCGCTCCGCGTGCGGGCGGCGTCCAGCAGACCATAAAGCATGGAAACATAATTTTGCTCCTTCCGGATTGATTCGGAAAGAGCCGATTCGGTCTTACGGTCCACCATTTACCTGATGCACTTTCGGTCGTTCAACTAATGCCCCCGGGCCTCCGTTGTGCGGGCATATGAGCATACAGGCTCCGGCGGGGACCGCGGGATCCCCGCGGCCTGGCGGCGGCGCGGAGCCAGCGGTCAGGGCTCGTACCCGGCGACCTGATCTGTAAGGATGGAAGCCGGACTGCGGAGGAGTTGGCTATGCCGGGCACCGATGGGGTTGAGATCACCGGTCCTTCCGGGGACCGGTACGACGAAATTCTGACGCCCGGGGCACTCGGGCTGATCGCGGCGCTGCAGCGGGAGCTCGGCCCCCGGCGCGCCGAACTGCTGGCCGCGCGGGAACGGCGGCAGGCGGAGATCATCGCGGGCGGGACGTTCGACTTCCTGCCGGAGACCGCGGCGGTCCGGGACGACCCAGCCTGGCAGGTGGCGCTGCCCGCGCCGGGGCTGGTGGACCGGCGGGTGGAGATCACCGGCCCGACCGACAAGAAGATGACGGTCAACGCGCTGAACTCCGGGGCCAAAGTGTGGCTGGCCGACTTCGAGGACGCCAACACCCCGCTGTGGGACAACCTGATCACCGGCCAGCTCAACCTCAGGGACGCCCTCGACCGCACCATCGACTTCAGCCAGGGCGGCAAGAACTACACGCTCCGCCCGGACCACGAGCTGGCCACGATCGTGGTCCGGCCGCGGGGCTGGCACCTGGACGAGAAACACATCCTGATCGACGGCCAGCGGGCCGCCGGGAGCCTGGTCGACTTCGCGCTGTACCTGGCCACGTGCGCGCAGCGCCAGCTGGACAAGGGCAAGGGGCCCTACTACTACCTCCCCAAGATGGAAAGCCACCTCGAGGCGCGGCTGTGGAACGACGCCTTCAACCTGGCCCAGGACAGGCTCGGCCTGCCACGCGGCACGATCCGGGCCACCGTGCTGATCGAGACGATCCCGGCCGCGTTCGAGATGGAGGAGATCCTGCATGAGCTGCGGGAGCACTCGGCCGGGCTGAACGCGGGCCGCTGGGACTACCTGTTTTCCATCATCAAGAAGTTCCGCACCCGGGGCCGTGAGTTCGTGCTGCCGGACCGCAACCAGGTGACGATGACGGCGCCGTTCATGCGGGCCTACACCGAGCTGCTGGTCAAGACCTGCCACGGCCGCGGCGCGCACGCCATCGGCGGCATGGCCGCGTTCATCCCCAGCCGCCGCGATGCCGAGGTCAACGAGAAGGCCCTGGCCAAGGTGCGCGACGACAAGACCCGCGAGTCCCGGGACGGGTTCGACGGATCGTGGGTGGCGCACCCGGACCTGGTGCCGGTGTGCCGCGAGGTGTTCGACGGCGTGCTGGGCAGCCAGCCCAACCAGCTCAGCCGGCTGCGGGACGAGGTCAGCGTGAGCGCGGCCGACCTGCTCGCGGTGAGTAAGACGCCCGGCACGATCACCGAGGCCGGACTGCGCAACGACATCAGCGTCGGGCTGCAGTACCTGGCGTCCTGGCTGGGCGGCAACGGCGCGGTGGCCGTCTACAACATGATGGAGGACGCGGCCACGGCGGAGATCGCCCGCTCTCAGGTGTGGCAGTGGCTGCACAACGACATCCTGCTCGAGGGTGGCCCCAAGGTGACCCGGGACCGGGTCGAAGCCATCATCGACGAGGAACTGGTGAACATCAGGGAACTGCTCGGCGACGCCTTCGACGCCGAGCGCTTCGGCCAGGCCACCGCGCTGTTCACGGAGGTGGCGCTGGCTGACAATTACGCCGAGTTCCTGACCATCCCCGCCTACGAACGCATGCCCTGATGACCGCGGTTGCGGCGCGACCGGAGGCCGGCCTGCCGGCCGCGCCCGCCGGGGCGTGCGCGGCGCTGATTCCGCTACTGACCGAGATCTGCGGGCGCGGGCACGTCATCTCCGAGCCGCGTGAGCTGCATACGTATGAGTGTGACGGGCTGACCGCGCACCGGACGGCTCCCGCCCTGGTCGTGCTGCCGGACAGCGCCGAGCAGATCGCTGCGGTGGTGCGGGCCTGCGCCGGGGCCGGGGTGCCGTTCGTGGCCCGCGGGTCCGGGACCGGGCTGTCCGGCGGAGCGCTGCCCCGCAGTGACGGCGTGCTCATCGTCACTTCGCGGATGCGCCGCGTCCTGGAGGTGGACCCGCTCAGCCGCCGGGCCATCGTCGAGCCGGGCGTGACCAACCTGGCCGTGAGCAAGGCGGTCGAGCCGTACGGGTTCTTCTACGCGCCAGATCCGTCCAGCCAGGTGGTGTGCTCGGTGGGCGGCAACGTGGCCGAGAACTCCGGTGGCGCGCACTGCCTCAAGCACGGGTTCACCGTGCACCACGTGACCGGGCTGGAGATCGTCACCCCGGACGGCGAGCTCACCTGGCTGGGGGACGGCACCGGCGCCAGCCCCGGTTATGACCTGCTGGGCGCGTTCACCGGGTCCGAGGGCACCCTCGGCGTGGTGACCAAGATCGTGGTCAAGCTGACGCCGCTGCCGGAGCTGGTGATCACGCTGCTGGCCGCGTTCGAGTCGACCAGCCAGGGCGGCACCGCGGTGTCTTCGATCATCGGCGCGGGTATCGTTCCGGGCGCCATCGAGATGATGGACGCCCTCGCCATCGAGGCGGCCGAGGCGGCCGTGCACTGCAACTACCCGGCCGGGGCGGGCGCGGTCCTGATCGTCGAGCTGGATGGTCCCGCGTCCGAGGTCGAAGCCGAGGCCAGCGCGGTCCGGGAACTGTGCGAGCAGGCCGGGGCGGGCGAGATCCGCGAGGCCGACGATCCCGCCGACCGGGCCCGGATCTGGGCCGGGCGCAAATCCGCGTTCGCCGCGGTGGGCCGGATCAGCCCGGCCTACATCGTGCAGGACGGGGTGGTGCCGCGCACCGCGCTGTCCCGCGTCCTGGGCCGGATCGCCGAGCTGTCCGGCCGCCGGGCCGGGGTCCGGGTGGCCAACGTGTTCCACGCCGGCGACGGCAACCTGCACCCGCTGGTCCTGTTCGATGACCGGATCGACGGCGCGGGCGAGGCGGCCGAGGAGGTGTCGGGCGAGATTCTCGACCTGTGCATCGAGGCGGGCGGTTCGATCACCGGCGAGCACGGCGTGGGCGTGGACAAGTCGAAGTACATGCCGAAGATGTTCAGTGCGGACGACCTGGACACCATGCAGTTCCTGCGGTGCGCGTTCAACCCGCGCAACCTGTGCAACCCGGGCAAGGTGTTCCCCACGCCCCGGCTGTGCGGCGAGGTACCGGGAGTGCGCCGCGCGCCGCACCCGCTGACCACCGCGGGCGAGATGGACCAGTTCTGATGGTGGCCGGTGCGGAGATCGCGGTGGCGCTGGCCGGGACGGGCGCGGTGGTCCACCCGGCCAGCCCGCCCGACAGCGTCGGCGGCGTGGTGCCCAGCTGCGTGGCCTTCCCCACGACGCTGGAGCAGGCGGCCGGGATCATGCAGGCGGCCGCGGGCCTGGACCTGGCGGTGGTAGCACGCGGCAGCGGCCGGACGATCTCCTGGGGGCTGCCCCCCACCCGGTGCGACCTGATCGCGGACGTGACCGGGATGGACCAGATTGTCGAGTACGCGGCCGGTGATCTGGTGGTCCGGGTCGAAGCCGGGGTACGGCTGGGCCAGCTGGCCGCGGTGCTGTCCGAGAAGGGTCAGCGGCTGGCGCTCGATGGTCCGCCGGCGGCCACCGTGGGCGCAGCGGTGGCCAGGAACGCGGCCGGGCCGCTCCGGCTGCGCTACGGGCTGCCCCGGGACCTGCTGATCGGGATCACCATCGTGCGCGCGGACGGGCGCGTGGCCAAGGCCGGTGGCAAGGTAGTCAAGAACGTGGCCGGCTACGACCTGGGCAAGCTGTTCGCCGGGTCACACGGCACGCTCGGGCTGATCGTGCAGGCGACGTTCCGGCTGCACCCGCTGGCTGAGCTGAGCGCGTACGTCACCGAGGAGTACCAGGACACCGCGCCCGCCGCCGAGGCGGTGCTGGCCGTGGCCGCGTCGCCGCTGCAGCCGTCCGCGGTCGAACTGCACCGGCCCCGCGCGGGTGGCCCGATCCACGTCGCCACGCTGCTGGAAGGCACGCCGGCCGGGGTCAGCAGCCGGGCCGAGCGGATGCGCACCGCGCTCGGCCGGGGCGCTTCGGTGGCGGTCGCGGCCCCGGACTGGTGGGGCGCGATCGGCGAGACCGCGGCGGGTTCGGGTGGCGGTGCGGCGGGTTCGGGTGGCAGTGCGGCGGGTTCGGGTGGTGGCGCGGCGGGTTCGGGTGGCACGCTGGTCCGGGTGACGTTCTGGGCCGCCGAACTGCGCCGGGTACTGGACGCGATCGACTCGGTGGCCGCGGACACCGGGGTGCAGCCCGTGGTGGGCGGGGCGGCGGGTGCGGGGGTGCTGTACGCATCCCTGGCCGCCGACCAGGACCCCGAGCAGGTCGCGGTGTTCATCCGGGCGCTGCGGGCGGCCACCGGTCACGGCGGTGCACAAGGTGGCGGGGCGCTCGCGCGCGGCAGTG
>DASWVA010000171.1:0-7005 GCA_036401415.1 Streptosporangiaceae bacterium | reverse complement strand
GGACAGATGCAGCTCACGCTGGATGGACGGCAGGGCGACGTTCACGATGCTGAAGTCGAGCACCATCATGAACGCGGCGACCAGGATGAGGGCGAGGCGGACGGCCTGACGGCGGCGGGTGTCCGGCTCCGGAGAAGCAGTGGCCGCGGTGCGCCGATTTTCTGGTGTCGCGGAGGGCTTCGGTGTCATTGAGGGCTTCGGTGTCACTGAGGAATCGGGTGTCACTGAGGAATTCGGCGTGACGGAGGCGTTCGGCGTCACCGGCGACTGTGGCGTCCCTGGTGATTTCGGTGCCACTGAGGCGTTCGGCGTGGCTGGGACGCCTGGTGTCGCTGAAGGCTGCGGTCGCAGCAGGGGACCGTGAGCCGAGCCACGGGGTCCGTGGGCGCGAAGGCCGGCCCTTCGGGTGGATGGGGCACGCAGAGACGTGGATCGCGCCGACTGTGATCGACTGGATCGGTCCGGCATGCGTGACGGCGGCATGATGTCCTTTGGAATAAGAATACGGAACGGATCGTTTCGGATACCTCTGGTACGAACAGTATCGAGGGGACAGGTATTCCGGCTGGCCAGACGGGCAGAGGTGACCGAGTGAACACAGGCGGAAGATCAGTCAGGACCGACGCGGGCGCGGCAGGCGGGAGCGGCGGAGTGGGCCGCGCGGGCCGGGAGAATCCGTCTGGAGGCCGGGCGCCGCTGCGCGGCCGGCCGCGCAGCGAGCAGGCGGACCGGGCCATCATGGCCGCAGCCCTGGAGTTGCTGGCCGAACGCGGGATCGGGGGCATGTCGATCGAGGAGGTCGCGTCCCGGGCCGGCGTGGGCAAGGCCACCATCTACCGGCGCTGGTCCTCCAAGGGGGCGCTCGCGCTGGACGCCTTCCTGGCTGAGTTCCGGGACCAGCAGCCGCTGCCCGACACCGGCACGCTGCGCGGGGATCTGCGGTTCTCGCTGCGGGCCTGGGTCCGAGCGGTGACCCGGACGCCGGTGGGGCGGATACTCCCGGACCTGATCGGCGAGATCCAGCACAACCAGCACCTGGCCGTGACCTACCGGGCGCGGGTGCTCGAACCCCTGCGCCAGCAGCACCGGATCATGCTGGACCGGGCCATCGCCCGGGGGGAGATCCCGGCCGGTACGGACCGTGAGGTGGCGCTGGACCTGATGTTCGGCGCGGCCCAGCATCGTCTGCTGCTCGGGCATCTCCCCCTCAGCGATCGCTTTGCCGACCAGGCCGTGGACGTGATCGTGGCCGGCCTGCAGGCGCCTTCGCCCTGACCGGTGCGCGACGCTGCACCGTGACCGCCGCATCGCCGCATCGTCATCGGGACGCCGCGGAGCACGTTTGGCGCCCGCCGGGCAGCGGTAGGTTCCTGGTACGGGACGGGAAGGGATACCCCGATGGGGAAGTTCGATCGGCAGCTTCGTGACCTGATGGCCTCGTTCCGCTCGGCCTGGCGCTGGCGGGCCCGGCCGGGGCCCGCCGATCCCCGGGCTCAGGGCGGGCGCCCGCGGCCTGACCTCGGCGATGTGCGCGGCAGCGACGCTGGCCAGAGGGCGGCGGAGATGTACCGCGACCTGCGCAGTGGCGAGGCGGGCAGCAAGGCCCAGGATGCGTTCCGCGACCTGAGGCAGAGCGAGACCGGCCGCAGGGCGGAGGACGCCCTGCGCGACCTGCGGAGCAGTGACACCGCCCGAAAGGCCCAGGAGCGAATCCGGGACCTGCGGGCCAGCGAGACCGGCCGCAAGGCCGAAGCCACCATGGCCGAGGCGGAGGCGGCGGCTCGTGCGGCCTACCTGCGGTTTCGACGGTCCGCGGACGGGGACCGCTAGACCCCGGACCGTGCTCGGGGCGCGGCGCACGTCGTCAGGGCCCGGGTGGGTCGCAGGCTTACTCCGGCTGTTACTGGACGTGGTCACCCAAACGCACACGACCGTTATCTCGATGTGCGGTTTCCGGTAGTTGCGGATCTTGGGTGCTTTGGGCGGGTCGGCCGGGAAGCGCCGTGGCCAGCACGTATAAACTACTTTCAGAACTGTCGTGTCACCATTGCGCTACTTGGGGTGATATCGGGGCTTGACCGAACGAAAATGTGAGCGATAACATCATCAAACCTCACCAGTAGCTCGGCTTCGCTGTGTGGTGGGCAGCCTGGCCACGGCGGCCGAAGACCACCAGTCCGGCCCGGGCCGCCGGCTACTGAGGCTGGCCACGTCCGGTCACTGGAAACGAGCCGTCCGGCCTCAGGGCCCGTCACCGGGGCCCCGGGGCGTTCCTGCGGGTGATCTGCCGCGCTGCTGGTGTCAAAGGGAGGCCATGGTGGCGTCGTCACCGCGCAATCCGGGCTGGCCGGGCCCGGGTGGCCAGGCGCGGGTCAAGGCGGCGACCACCGGGCGCCCGCCGGGGCCCGGGCGCCCGCCGGTGATGGCGGACGTGGCCCAGCTGGCCGGCGTTTCCCACCAGACGGTCTCCCGCGTCCTCAACGATCACCCGAACGTACGGCCGCACACCCGGGAGAAGGTTCTGGAGGCCATCCGGCAGCTCGCGTACCGGCCCAACGCGGCGGCCCGGGCGCTGGTCACCCGGCGCACGCACACACTCGGTGTGATCAGCATCGACTCCACGCTCTACGGGCCGGCCATGATGCTCCACGGCATCGAACGGGCCGCCCAGCACGGGCACTTCGTCCTCATCGCCAGCCTGCCCGCGCTGGACCGGCGTTCGATGCTCGACACCGTGGACCGCTTTCTCGGGCACTCGGTCGACGGGATCATCGTCATCGCCCCGCAGACGTCGGCGGTGGCCGCGCTCAGCCACGTGCCGTCCGACATGCCCCTGGTCGCGGTGGGCTGCGGCACCCGCGCCCCGCTGACTTCGGTCGCGGTGGACAACGCGGCGGGGGCCCGCACCGCCACCCGGTACCTGCTCGGCCTGGGCCACCATACCGTGTACCACGTGGCCGGCCCGAGCAGCTGGCTGGACGCACGGGAGCGGACGGACGGCTGGCGGGCCGCGCTCCGTGAGGCGGGCGCGCCCGAGCCGGAGCTGCTGTCCGGCGACTGGTCCGCCCGCTCCGGTTACGAGACCGGGCAGAAGCTGGCCCGCAGACCCGAGGTCACCGGGGTGTTCTGCAGTAACGACACGATGGCGCTGGGACTGATCCGGGCCCTGAGCGAAGCGGGCCGCAGGGTGCCCGAGGACGTCAGCGTGGTCGGCTTCGACGACGTACCGGAGTCGGGATACTTCCTGCCCCCGCTGACCACGGTGCGGCAGGACTTCGGCGAGCTGGGCCGGCGCGCCCTGGGTGCGCTGGTCGACCGGATCGCCAGCGGGGCCGCCGGTGAGCATCTGCGGGTGCCACCCGAGTTCGTGGTCCGGGCCAGCGCGGCCCCGCCGGCCGGGGCCGTGCTGCGCCAGGCCGGGTCATGACCCGGCCCCGGGGGCGCCCCGCGCGGGGGCACCTCTTCTGCACCCGCCAGTTGATATGAGAAGGTCAGCTCACGTAGAAAAGGTTTGCGCACTGGGCCGGAGGCATTGCGGGCCGGCCGGTTAAGCGGCGGCAGGCGGGGAGTTGACGCGCTTGCGGGTGCTGGAAACGGGAACCGAGGAAGGGGAACACCGAGTGGGAGGCGGCCATGGTTGTTAACGCTAACAACGACCGGTACGTCGTCGGCGTGGACTACGGCACGCTGTCGGGCCGCGCGCTGGTGGTCCGGGTCAGCGATGGGGCTGAACTTGGTACCGCCGTGCACGAGTACCGGCACGCGGTCATGGACCGGGAGCTGGCCGCCACCGGCGAGCCGCTGCCGCCGGACTGGGCCCTGCAGGACCCGGCCGACTACCTCGCGGTGCTGCGGACGGCGGTGCCCGCGGCGGTCCGGGACGCCGGCGTGGATCCCGGCGCGGTCATCGGGATCGCCACCGACTTCACCGCCTGCACGGTGCTGCCCGCCACCAGCGACGGCACGCCGCTGTGCTTGCTGCCCGGCTTGGAAGGACGGCCGCACGCCTACCCCAAGCTGTGGAAACACCATGCGGCCCAGGCCCACGCGGACCGGATCAACGCGCTCGCCCACGAGCGCAAGGAACCGTGGATCGCGCGCTACGGGGGCAAGATCTCCTCGGAGTGGCAGTACGCCAAGGGGCTGCAGCTCCTGGAGGAAGACCCGGAGCTGTACCGCCGGGCCGACCGGTGGATCGAAGCCGCCGACTGGATCATCTGGCAGCTCACCGGGACCGAGACCCGCAACGCCTGCACCGCCGGTTACAAGGGCATCTGGCAGGACGGGCACTACCCGTCGCGGGAGTTCCTGGCCGCGCTCAACCCGGACTTCGCCGGTTTCGCCGACGACAAACTGGTCCACCCGATCTCGGCCCTGGGCACCAGGGCGGGCGGGCTGACCGCCGAGGCGGCCGACTGGACCGGGCTGCCCGAGGGCATCGCGGTGGCGGTGGGCAACGTCGACGCCCACGTGACCACTCCGGCCGCCCGCGCGGTCGAGCCCGGCCAGATGGTGCTGATCATGGGCACCTCGACCTGCCACGTGATGAACAGCGCGGGGCTGGCCGAGGTCCCGGGTATGTGCGGGGCGGTCGACGGCGGCATCATCGCCGGTCAGTGGGGCTATGAGGCCGGCCAGTCGAGCGTGGGCGACATCTTCGGCTGGTTCGTCGACCAGGCCGTGCCCGCCCCCCTCCGCCGGGAAGCGGAGACCCGTGGCGTCTCCGTGCACGACCTGCTCACCCAGCAGGCCGCGGCCCAGCCGGTGGGCGCGCACGGGCTGGTCGCGCTGGACTGGTTCGGCGGCAACCGCTCGGTGCTGGTGGACCACGGGCTGTCCGGGGTGATCGCCGGGCTGACCCTGGCCACCCGGCCGCACGAGATCTACCGGGCGCTGCTGGAGTCGACCGCGTTCGGTACGCGGGTCATCATCGAGGCGTTCGAGTCCTCCGGCGTGCCGGTCACCGAGCTGATCGTGGCGGGCGGCCTGCTCAAGAACGAGCTGCTCATGCAGATCTACTCGGACGTGATGCGCCGTCCGCTGAGCGTGATCGCCTCGGACCAGGGACCGGCGCTGGGTTCCGCGATCCACGCCGCCGTGGCGGCGGGCGCCTACCCCGACGTGCCCACCGCGGCCCAGGCCATGGGCAAGGTCCGGCGCGAGGTGTACACGCCGGCCATGGAAGATTCGGACCGCTATGACGAGCTCTACGCCGAGTATGTGCTCCTGCACGACTACTTCGGCCGCGGCGGCAACGAGGTACTGCACCGGCTGCGCGCGCTGCGCGACCGGACCCGGGGCACGCGGCCGTCCGGCGACACCGGCGAGGGTGACACCACATCGGGGGCCTTCAGCAACGGACAAGGGGATTCTTGATGGAGCAGGGGCGGTCCACTGATGAGCTCGTGGCCGAGCTGCGGGTGGCAGTGTCGGATCTGCACGCCGAGCTGCCGCGCAACGGGCTGGTCGCCTGGACGTCGGGCAACGTGTCGGCCCGGGTGCCCGGGGCCGAGCTGATGGTGATCAAGCCCAGCGGCATCGGCTACGACGACCTGACCGCGGACTCGATGGTCGTCTGCGACCTGGACGGGAACCCGGCGGGCCCGGGGTACAGCCCGTCCAGCGACACCGCCACCCACGCCTACATCTACCGGCACATGCCCGAGGTGGGCGGGATCGTGCACACCCACTCCACCTACGCGACCGCGTGGGCGGCGCTGGGTGAGCCCATCCCGTGCGTGATCACGGCCATGGCCGACGAGTTCGGCGGGGAGATCCCGGTCGGGCCGTTCGCGCTGATCGGCAGCGACGAGATCGGGCGCGGCGTGGTGGCCACCCTGACCGGTCACCGCTCCCCCGCCGTCCTGATGGAAAACCACGGCGTGTTCACCATCGGGCCGTCTGCGCGGGACGCGGTCAAAGCCGCGATCATGTGCGAGGACGTGGCCCGCACCGTGCACGCGGCGCGGCTGCTCGGTGATCCCGAGCCGCTGCCTCAGGACCAGGTGGACGCCCTGCACAAACGCTACAAGGAGCAGTACGGCCAGCGCTGAGCCGGGCCGCCTTCCACCCATGCCGGGCCGGCCGCCGCGCCGGGCCGATTGATTCGACCAAGGAGACATCCATGGCTGACCGCAGGCCGCGCATCGGCATCCTCGGCATCATGCAGGACCTTTACGACAACGACATCCCCGGCATCGCCCAGCGCCAGGAGGGCTACGCGGCGGAGGTCGCCCAGCAGCTGTCCGGCGTGGGCGAGTTCATCCCGAGCAAGGCGATCAAGTACCGCGAGGACGCGGTGCGCGCGATGCGCGAGTTCGAGGACTCCGAGCTGGACGGGGTCATGGTCGTCATGCTGACCTACGGGCCGGCCATGCGGGTGGCCCGGCTGCTCAGCGAGTCGCGGCTGCCCGTGCTGATGGCCAACATCCAGCCGGAACCGACGGTCACGCCGGCCTGGAACATGGACGACATGACCTACAACCAGGGCGTGCACGGGGCGCAGGACACCGCCAACGCCATGGTCCGGGCGGGCAAGCGGTTCAGCGTGCTCACCGACGACTGGAAGAGCGACACGTTCCAGGCCAACGTGGGCCGGTGGGCCCGGGCCGCCGCCGCCGCGACCGCGTGGAAGTCACTCAAGACCGCGATTTTCGGCTACGCCATGAACGACATGGGCGACATCCGGGTGGACGAGAGCGCGCTGATCCGCAGCCTCGGCCCGGAGATCCTCGCGGTCGCGCAGGGTGACCTGGTGCGCGGTATCGAGCAGGTGACCGATGCGCAGCTGGCCGAGGTCATCTCGTTCGAGGACGACCACTTCGACATCGACCCGCGGCTGTCCACCGAAGAACGCTCCGACCACGCCCGGATGCAGGTGGCGCTGGAGAAGATCCTGGTCGACGGCGGGTTCGGCGCCTACACCGCACACTTCGACGCGATCGGCGACGACGGCCGGTTCAGCCGCCTGCCGCTGGCCGCCGCGTCCAGCCTGATGGCCAAGGG
>DASWVA010000170.1:0-3012 GCA_036401415.1 Streptosporangiaceae bacterium | reverse complement strand
GAACACCCCGAACTCCCGGGCCAGCGCCATGGTCAGCTCCACCCGGACCGGGGCGAGCGGATGGCCGGGTCCAAAGTCATAGCTGGTGAGCTGGTCGTCCCAGCTCACCGCCAACGAGCACGTCACTGCAGCCTCCCCGGGCGGATCTCAGCCGCCGGCGAGTTCCCGGCTCCGGTCACGCGCGGACTCTATCGCGGCCAGGAACGCCGCCCGCACCGCGTGGTTCTCCAGCTCCCTGATGGCCGCGATCGTGGTGCCGGCCGGCGAGGTCACGGCTTCGCGCAGGATCACCGGGTGCTCCCCCGATTCACGCAGCATGGTGGCGGCCCCGAACACCGCCTGGGTCACCATCTCCAGCGCGGTGGCCCGCGGCACGCCGAGCAGGATGCCCGCGTCCACCATCGCCTCGACCAGGAAGTAGACGTAGGCCGGGCCGCTCCCGGACAGCGCGGTGGCGGCGTCCTGCTGCGATTCGGGGATGCGCAGTACCTTGCCCACCGGGCGCAGCAGCTTCTCGGCCCGGCGCAGGTGCTCCTCGGTGGCGTGCGGGCCCGGCGAGATCACGCTCATCGCCTCATCGACCAGGACCGGCGTGTTCGACATGACCCGGACGACCGGCACCTCCCCGGTCAGGTGACGGCCGATGAACGCGGTGGTGATGCCCGCGGCGACCGAGATGACCAGCTGGTCCCCGGTCGCGGGCACGATCGCGGCGATCTCGGTCAGCAGCGTTCCCATGTCCTGCGGCTTGACCGCCAGCACCAGCGTGTCCGCGACCTTGGCCGCCCCGGTCGCGGCCGGGGTCGCCACCCCGTAGCGGTCCCGCAGCTCAGCGGCGCGTTCGGGGCGGCGGGCCACCGCGATCACCTCGGACGCCGGATGCCCGGCCCGCAGCAGGCCGGACAGCAGCGCCTCGCCCATCTTCCCGGTGCCGAGGATCGCGATCATGTGGGTGTCACCTCTGGGTCTGGCGGGAGCCTGCTACTGCCGCCGCCCCGACGGGACGAGCGAGCGCAGGAAGAAAGCGAGATTACCGGGCCGCTCGGCCAGGCGGCGGACCAGATAGCCGTACCAGTCGCTGCCGTACGGCACGTACACCCGGACCTGGGAACCCGCGCCGGCCAGCCGTTGCTGCTCCGCGGGCCGGATGCCATACAGCATCTGGTATTCATACCGGTCAGCGGACCGCCCGGTGAGCAGGGCCAGGGCGGTGGTGATGTCGATCAGCCGCGGGTCGTGCGTGGCCAGCATGGGGTAGCCGGAGCCCGCCATCAGCAGCTTGAGGCACCGGACGTAGGACAGGTCGACGTCCTGCCGCCGGGTGAACGCCACGTCCGGTGGCTCGTCGTAGGCGCCCTTGCACAACCGGACCCGGGCGCCGGTGGCGGCCAGCCGCTCGCAGTCCGCCTCGGTGCGCCGCAGCCGGGACTGGACCACGCAGCCGAGGTCGGGAAAGTCAGCCCGCAGCTCGTCGGCGATGCGCAGGGCCGGGCCGACCGCGGTGTGTTCTTCGGCGTCGAGGGTGACGGTGGTGCCGGCGTTGCGCGCCGCGGAGCAGATCCGCGCGATGTTCTCCGCGGCGGTCTTCTCGCCATGGTCGGGCAGGAACAGGCCCACCGCGGTGGGCTTCACCGACACTTCGCAGCCGCCGCCCCCGGCCAGCCCGGCTTCGGACAGCTCACCGAGCAGCCCGACGTAGGTGGCGGCGACCCCGGCCGCCTGGGCCGCGTCCGTGGTGTCCTCGCCCAGGTAGTCCAGCGAGACCAGCAGGCCCGCGGCCCGCAGGGCCCGGGTGGTTTCCACCGCGTCCGCGGTGGTGTTCCCGGCCACGTAACGGTCAACGATGGCCCGGGTCTGCGGGGCCGTGATCACGGCCTGGTGCAGCCGGCCGCTGGACGCGGCGGCCAGCAGGGTTCGGCGCAGCAAGAAAGGTCCTCCGTCCTTCGTCACCATGGGTGATCGGGCCCGCGGGCGCTCAGCGGCGGGCGAACGCCGACCGGTCGATGGTCACGTTAGCGCCCGCGTCCGGTGGCACGATGACTTCCTGGGCGGCAGCCACGCCGGCGGCCGTCAGGGTCGCCTCCACCGGCACGGTCCGGCGGACCAGCGCCAGCCCGATCGGGCCCAGCTCGAAGTGCCGGGCGGCGGAGCCGACGAAGCCGACCGCCTTGCCGTCCAGCTCGACCTGGTCGCCGTGGCGGGGCAGCCGGTCCTCGCTCCCGTCCAGGTGCAGCAGCACCAGGCGCCGGGGCGGGTGACCGAGGTTGTGTACCCGGGCCACGGTCTCCTGGCCCCGGTAGCAGCCCTTGGACAGATGGACCGCGGACTCGATCCAGCCGACTTCGTGCGGGATCGTCTTGTGGTCGGTGTCCAGCCCGTACCGGGGCTGGTGGGCGGCGATGCGGAACGCCTCGTATGCCCAGGTCCCGGCGAGGCGGGCGTCGCGAGCCTGCGCGGCCGCGGCCACCGCGGCCAGCTGCCCGCGCGGCACCAGGTAGTCGGTACCGACCGCGCCGTCGGTGCGGGCCACGGCCGCCTCAGCCAGCGGCGCGGCCGGCCCGGCAGTATCGCCCGCGGCCGGCCCGGCCAGGGACAGCACGGCGTAGTCGCCGGTCACGTCGGTGACTTCGACCCGGAGCATGAACCGCATCGAGTCGAGGAACTCCACCAGCGGCGCGGCCGTGCCCGGCTCCACGTGGATCCAGGTCGTGTCGCCGTTGTCGGTCAGCGTCAGGTGGTGCTCGACGTGCCCGTTCGGGCTGAGCACCAGCGCCTGCGCGGTCGGGCCGGCCGGCTGCGCGTCCAGGTGCTGGGTGGTCAGGCTGTGCAGCCAGCTCAGGCGGTCCGGGCCGGTCACGCGGACCACGCCGCGGTGGGACCGGTCCACCAGCCCGGCGGTCCGGTCCAGGGCGCGCTGCTCGCGCACCGGGTCTCCGTAATGGGCGGCCACGCCGGCGTCCAGACCTTCGGCATGGACGGCACCTGCGGTGGCGAGAAGCGGGCTGTTCATGC
>DASWVA010000169.1:0-8216 GCA_036401415.1 Streptosporangiaceae bacterium | reverse complement strand
GTGGCCGGATCGCTGCTCGATGATCTTTTCCAGGCCGGCGAACGCGCCGCCGCAGATGAACAGCACGTTGGTGGTGTCGATCTGGATGAACTCCTGATGCGGATGCTTCCGGCCGCCCTGCGGCGGCACCGACGCCGTCGTTCCCTCAAGGATCTTCAGCAGAGCCTGCTGCACGCCCTCACCAGACACGTCCCGGGTGATCGACGGGTTCTCGCTCTTGCGGGCGATCTTGTCGATCTCGTCGATGTAGATGATCCCGGTCTCGGCCTTCTTGACGTCGTAGTCGGCCGCCTGGATCAGCTTCAGCAGAATGTTCTCCACGTCCTCGCCCACGTACCCGGCCTCGGTGAGCGCGGTGGCGTCGGCGATCGCGAACGGCACGTTCAGCAGCCGGGCCAGGGTCTGGGCGAGCAGGGTCTTGCCCGAGCCGGTCGGGCCGAGCAGCAGGATGTTCGACTTGGCCAGCTCGACCCCGTCGTCACCCGGCCGCTCGCCACCGGACTGCACCCGCTTGTAGTGGTTGTACACGGCCACCGACAGGGCTTTCTTGGCCGTGTCCTGGCCGATCACGTAAGCGTCGAGAAACTCGAAGATCTCCCGCGGCTTGGGGAGGCTGTCCCACTTGACCTCGGAAGGCTCGGCGAGTTCTTCCTCGATGATCTCGTTGCAGAGATCGATGCACTCGTCGCAGATGTACACACCGGGACCGGCGATGAGCTTTTTGACCTGCTTCTGGCTCTTCCCGCAGAACGAGCACTTCAGCAGGTCGCCACCGTCACCGATGCGTGCCACCCAGATACTCCTTTACATGGGGCCGCCGGGACGGCTCCGGGCCGTTCCCAGCGGGCATGTCCCGCCTGGCCATCGTGCACTCCGGCTTTGACGTTACCGCCTGCGGTTCGTCAGAACCTACGGCAGTAACTATCAAACCCCCTCGGGGGCGTACCGGGAAGAGGCAAATCTCCGGCTAAGAAGACATTACATCGGCGACGGTCTGTCCGCGCTTGAGCGTGGTCAGAACCTCGTCGATGATGCCGTAGTCCTTGGCCTCGTCGGCGGTGAGGAACTTGTCCCGCTCGATGTCCCTGCGGATCAGGGCCTCGTCCCGGCCGGTGTGCTTGGCCAGAATCTGCTCCATGGCCGCGCGCATCCGCATGATCTCGCGGGCCTGGATCTCCAGGTCGCTGACCTGCTCGTACCCGCCGCCCTGGGTGGCCGGCTGGTGGATCAGGATGCGGGAGTTCGGCAGCGCCATCCGCTTGCCCTTGCTGCCCGCCGCGAGCAGGATGGCCGCCGCCGACGCCGCCTGCCCGATGCAGCACATCTGGATGTCGGGCTGGATGAACTGCATGGTGTCGTAGATGGCCATCATCGAGGTCATCGACCCGCCGGGCGAGTTGATGTACATCGTGATGTCGCGGTCCGGGTCGATTGCCTCCAGCGTCAGCAGCTGGGCCATCACGTCGTTGGCCGAGGCGTCGTCGATCTGCACCCCGAGGAAGATGATCCGCTCCTCGAAGAGCTTGTTGTACGGGTTCATCTCCTTGACCCCGTACGACGTCCGCTCCACGAAGGAGGGCAGCACGTACCGGGCCTCGGCCGGCCGGAAGCCTCCGGCCCCGGCCTGGCTCACACCGTGCTGGCTGGCACTGAACTGGCTAGCACTGAACTGGCTAGCACCGTGCTGGCTCACGTTCGGCTCCTTCATTTCAAAACCTGCGTTCATGAGACGGGACCCACCGAGGGCACCTCGGTCGCGCTGCGCACCACCTGGTCGACGAAGCCGTAGTCCTTGGCCTCGTCGGCGGTGAACCAGCGGTCCCGGTCGAAGTCCAGCTCGATCTGCTCGATCGTCTGGCCGGTGTGGAAGGCGATCCGCTCGGCCATGGTCCGCTTGATGTAGAGCATCTGCTCGGCCTGGATCCGGATGTCGGTGGCCGTGCCACCGAGGCCGCCAGAGGGCTGGTGCATCAGGATCTGCGAGTGCGGCAGCGCGTAACGCTTGCCCGCGCTGCCCGCGCACAGCAGCACCTGGGCCATGGACGCGGCCATGCCCATCACGTACGTGGCCACGTTGTTCGGCACGTACTGCATGATGTCGTAGATGGCCAGGCCGGCGCTGACCGAGCCGCCCGGCGAGTTGATGTAGAGGCTGATGTCCCGCTTCGGGTCCTCGGCCGCGAGCAGCACCAGCTCGGCGCAGATCCGGTTGGCCAGGTCGTCGTCGACCTGCTGGCCGAGGAAGACGATCCGGTGCCGCAGCAGCCGCTGGAAAAGCTGGTCGCCGAACGGCTGGACGGCCCCGTCGGGCGTGGCCGCGGTCGGGGCGGCCGCCGCCAGATCCCGGGCGGTCGCCGCCACGATCGACGGCACCTCCAGGTTGGGATGCGTGGTCACTGCGTTCTCCTCGCTTGAAGTACGTTCGACGTCTCTGATTTGGACGATAGCGTCCGCGGCGCGCGATCCATGCCGCGCCGGCAGCGTTTTCGCTGTCGGCGCAGCTGCCCGCGGGCCCGGCACCGGACGGCTCAGGACTTCGCCGGAGCTGGCTCGTCCGCGTCCGCGGCGCTGTCGTCGGCGCTGTCATCGAGGCTGTCGTCGGCGCTGTCGTCGAGGCTGTCGTCGGCACCGGCCGCGGCGTCCACCTCAGCCTCGGCGATCACCTCGGCTTCGGCTTCCTCCTCAGCGTCGGCGCCGATCAGCGTGGCGTAGCTGAGCTCCTCGCCGGCCTCGTCCTGCAGGTGGATCTGCCCGGCCAGCCGGGCGACCGCCTTGCCCCGCAGGACCTCGGCCGCGGCCGCGCCGATCTGGCCGGCGTCGGCCAGCTGGCGGGCCAGCACCTCAGGAGCCATCCCCATGGCCTCGGCCTGCCGGGTCACGAAGTAGGACAGCTCGGCGTCGTCCACGCCCAGCTCCTCCTGCCGCGCCAGCTGGTCCAGCACCAGGCTGGTCTTCACGCTGGCCCGGGCCTGCTCGTCCAGGTCGGCGGTGAACTCCTCCTGGGTCTTGCCGACGATCTGCAGGTAGGTGTCCCAGTCGGCGCCGGCCGCCTGGATCTGGTCCTGGACCTGGTGCTGCATCCGGTGCGCCTCGTCGGCCACCACGCTGTCCGGCAGCGGCACGTCGACCTGCTCCAGCAGCGCCTCCACGGCCCGGTCCCGGGCCTGCCCGGCCTGCTGCTGCTGCTTCATCGCCTCGAGCCGCTGGCGGGTGTCCGCACGCAGCTCGCCGATGGTGTCGAACTCGCTGGCCAGCTGGGCGAAGTCGTCGTCGAAGTCCGGCATCTCCTTGACCTTGACGCTGTGCACGGTCACGGTCACCTCGGCCTGCTCGCCCGCGTGGTCACCGCCGGCCAGCTCGGTGCTGAAGGATTTGGTGTCGCCGGACGACATGCCGGTCACGGCGTCGTCCAGGCCCTCAAGCATGGAGCCGCTGCCCACCTCGTAGGACAGGCCGCTGGCCTGAGCGTCTTCGACCGGCTCGCCGCCGGAAGTGGCGGACAGGTCGATGGAGACGAAGTCACCGGACTCGGCCGGGCGTGACACGCCCTTGAGGGAAGCGAACCGCTCCCGCAGCTGGCTGAGGTACTCCTCCACGTCATCCGGGGTGACGGTCGCGTTGTCGACGGTGACCGTGATGCCGTCCAGGTCGGGCAGCTCGATCTTGGGCCGCACGTCGACCTCGGCGGTGAAGGACAGCTCCTTGCCGTCGTCCAGGCTGGTGATCTCGACCTCGGGCCGGCCCAGGGCGTACAGCTCCTTCTCCTCGACCGCCTTGCCGTACAGCTCCGGCAGCGCGTCGTTGACCGCCTGCTCCAGCACCGGGGCCCGGCCGATCCGCTGATCGATGATCCGCGGGGGCACCCGGCCCGGCCGGAAGCCGGGGATGCGCACCTGGCGGCTCACGTCACGGTAGGCCTTGTCGATGCTGGGCTGCAGCTCGTCGAACGGCACCTCCACGCTCAGCTTGACGCGTGTCGGGCTCAGCTCCTCGACGTCAGTTTTCACGTCGGCGTCACTACTCCTTGGGTTCCCTGCTTGGTTCCCTCCACCGCCTGCCGCTGGGACGCGACCGGGAACGCGGGAACTCAGGTCATGGCGCGCGGCAGCCGCCGCGACGCTCCAGGTCGCTAAGCCTACCGGGTCAGCCGACGGGAAGGGGCTCCCGTCCGGCGACGGCCGGGCCGCGGAACAGCCGCCGGTAGGCGTCCGGGGTGGTGTCCCGCCAGGCCCGGAAGTGGTGCCGCAGGGTGGCCGAGTTGCCGAACCCGGCGTGCTCGGCGATGGCGTCGACCGTGTCGTCGGTGTCCTCCAGCAACTGCTGGGCCAGCAGCACCCGCTGGGAGGTCAGCCAGCGCAGCGGGGTGGTGCCGGTCTCCTGGGTGAACCGGCGGGCGAACGTGCGCGCTGACATGTGCGTGTGCGCGGCCAGATCGGCCACCGACAGCGGCCGGTTCAGGTTGACCACCATCCAGTCCAGCACCGGGGCCAGGCTGCCACTGCTTCCCCCGGCCAGCGGCCGGTTGATGTACTGGGCCTGGCCACCCTCCCGGTGCGGCGGCACCACCATCCGGCGGGCGATGCCGTTGGCCACCCGCGCGCCCTGCTCCTTGCGCACCAGGTGCAGGCAGGCGTCGATGCCGGCCGCGGTACCGGCGCTGGTGATCACCGGCGCCTCGTCCACGTACAGCACGTGCGGGTCGACGACGGCGCGCGGGTAGCGGCGGGACAGCTCGGCCGCGTGCTGCCAGTGCGTGGTGCACCGGCGCCCGTCCAGCAGGCCCGCCTCGCCGAGCACGAACACGCCGCTGCACACGCTCAGCACCCAGGCGCCACGGTCGACCGCGCAGCGCAGGGCGGCCAGCACCTGCGGGGGGAACTGGCCGCTCTCGGCGGCCCCGTGGGCCATTAGCTCCGGGACCGCCCGGTCCGCGGGGACCGGGTGCGGGGACAGTCCGGGAACGTACTGCGGCTCCCCCAGCCGCCGGTTGGACACGGCGGGCACCGCGACCAGATCGGCTTCCTCCAGCCGGTCCAGCCCATAGGGGGTGCTGATGGTGAAGCCGGCGTTGCAGCGGATCGGGCCGGGCTCCCCGGCCACCACCGCGAAGTCGTAGACGGGCAGGCCGTCGTCCGATCGGTCCAGGCCGAACACCTCGCACACCACGCCCAGCTCGAACGCCTCGATGCGGTCCAGAGCCAGCACGGCTACGTTGTTCAGCATGCTCCGAGTATGCCGCCGGTTTGGCAGGATGTCACCGTCGAATGACTTTCCTGCCACTGTCGGGATCTGATCTCCGGCCGCAGGCTGAAGACATGAACGTGCTCCGCCGAATCGGCCAGATCATCTCCGAGTGCAACGAGGCGCAGCGCCGCCTGACCTACCGGCGGCTCGCCTACGATCCGCAGCTGCCCGAACCGGACGCGGCGCCGGACACCTACGCCGAGTTCCGGCTGCGCACGTCCGGGCCGCTGCGGCGGGAACCTTCGGCGCAGCGGCGACTCGGCGGCCGCGGTATCCGCTGATCATCACCGCCGGTACCGGCCTGGGCGCCGCCCCGGTCCGGCGCGTCGGGCCACGGTCGGGTTGCCACGGTCGGGCTGGCGGGATTTGAACCCGCGACCCCTGGCACCCAAAGCCAGTGCGCTTCCAAGCTGCGCTACAGCCCGCGACACCCGGAAGTCTAGTGCGTATACGGCTACGGCGTGCCGAAGCGGTAGCCGGCCTCCAGCAGCCGGGGCAGCACGACACCGAGCGCGGCCACGGTCTCGGCCCGGTTTCCGCCGCCGTCGTGCTCCAGGATGATCGATCCGGACCGGGTGTTCCGCATGATGTTGGCCACGATCGAGCCCACGCCGGGCCGGGCCCAGTCGCGCGGGTCCACCGACCAGTCCAGCGGGGCCAGCCCCAGCCGCCGGCAGCGGTCCAGCACCGCAGGCGACCACGCTCCGTAGGGGGCACGGAACATGGCCGGGTGCCGCCCGGTCGCGGTCCCGATCACGTCCTGGGCCCGGGTCAGCTGGCTGCTGATCGCACCCGGGGTGAGCCGCGGCAGGTTGGCGTGGGTCCAGGTGTGGTTGACGATCTGGTGCCCGGCGTCGGCCACCTCACGGGCCAGCGCCCGGTTCGCGGCCACGTTCACGCCGACCATCGAGAACGTCGCGGTGACGCCGTACCTCTGCAGCCGGTGCAGCACCTGCGGGGTGTACTTCGGGCTCGGGCCGTCGTCAATGGTCAGGGCGATGACCTTCGGCCCGTCGTCCAGGGAGTACATGGGCCGGCCGTTCCCCGGGCCGGCCGGGGTGCTGGCACCGGGGCGGGCCGGCGGCGAGCTGGCCAGGTCGGCGCCGGGACTGACCGCCCTCGCACCATCGTGCGCGGCCGGGTCCCGAATAATGCGGGCGGCTGGGCGCCGCACGGTTCCCGCCGCGGGGCTCGGGGCGGCGGAGGCGGACACGTTCCGGGCGGCGCTCCCCTGGCCGGCCAGGTACTCGCCGAGGACCACCAGGCCGCCCGCGGCCAGGAGCACCCGGCGGGAGACGACGGTTTTCGGCGGTCGTCCGCTGTACTTGCTCACGTAGGCCCCATTCACGGCATCCCCGGGCCCGCGGGCCGGGTCCCGGATCCTGCGAAGTTAAAGACTGGTGAGCATCAGGATTGGTTGTGGCAAAACGGTATTCAAGCGGCCACGCCGGGTGCTGGATCAATCGGGACAGGCTGGACGCACGGCGGCCCTCCCCGCCGGAACGGGAAGGGCCGCGGGGACGGAGCTGGGTCAGCTGGTGGGCGGGGTGTTGCCCTCGGCGTGCCAGTAGGTGCTGAACGCCTGGCCCCCGAACAGCGGGCCGGGCGCGGAGACGACCGCGGTGCCGGCCGAATTGAGCTGTTCGACCGCGGTGTTGACCCAGTCGGAGGAGAGGAACGAAGCGCGCTGGCCGGACCGGTCGGTCACCGCGGCGTTCTCGTAGTTGGCGATGCCGTAATCGGCCAGCGGCAGCGTGGCCGAACCGACGGCGGGAGCTTCAGTGATGACCTCAGCCGAGGAGTTGGCGCAGGAGGCGGCCGCGCACGCCACGTACTGGCTGAAGTCCTGCCCGGTGGTAACGTCGGCCAGCACGATGTCGTACTGGCCCTCGGCCACGGTCCTGGTCGAGTCCCAGAACACACTGGCCGTGATGGCGTCACCGGGGCTGACCGTGAAGCTGATCGGGGTCTCGGCGCTGGGGTAGGCCTCCCACCAGGCCCCGTACGCCGGCGCCCCGTTGACGCACTGCCCGTAGATTCCGGTCTGCTCGACCGACGAGCTGGCGGTGAAGTTGTAGCCCACGCCGTCCAGGCCGACCCAGTCGTCGAAGGTGTCCGGGTAGGTGGCGTTCCCGCTCGGGCTGCTGGTGCAATTGACCGAGGGCACGTTGAACGTGGCCTGGACGTAACGGAACCCGGCGCCGTTCCACGACCCGGTGGCCACGTAACCGGCCCAGTTGCTGCTGCCCTGCGGGGCGCCCGAGGTGCCGGCGGGCTGGTTGAGCACGTCGGTGCCGTGCACGTTTTCCAGGTGCAGAGGAGTGGGGTGGGCCTCGGTGGTCGTGGTGACGGCCGCCTTGACCGGGGCGCTGGTGGCGACGGGCGCCGCGCCCGCCGACGAGACGACCAGCAGCGCCGCGGCGGGCACGGCGGCCAGGGCCACGGCCGGCCGGAGGAAACGAGCTCTGGGCATGGAGGGGGCGCCTTCCGTTCGGGCAAAGGATCGTTAGCTGACCGGTCCTGCGGGTGGTCCCAGGCTCACGGCCGGAAAAGCAGGCCAGCGACGCCCCCGCTCGCACGGCCGAAAAGACA
The DNA here is from genome assembly GCA_036401415.1 of Streptosporangiaceae bacterium. Lineage (GTDB taxonomy): Bacteria > Actinomycetota > Actinomycetes > Streptosporangiales > Streptosporangiaceae > Bog-532. The sequence continues at coordinate 380 of DASWVA010000169.1, read as the reverse complement.
GATACGCGACTCTTCTACCAGTTGCCGGGGCTGACTTCTGCCGATTCAGCCCGGTTGCGGCGCTAACGTAACGCGCGAGGATGAGTCAACGCACACGTTCGCACAGCCTCTGACCAGCGATTCTCAAGCCAAATAATTGGTCGTGGGAGAACAGGCGGCCGCGGTCAGCCGCCTGGGGGGGCCGGGTTCTGAATCAGCGGGGCGGCCGGCGTCCGGCGGGAGCGGGGGCGCGCCACGGGCGGGGGTGTGGGCGGGGGCGGGAGCCGGTACGCTACCCAAGGCGGCCAGGCTCCGGCCACCGCCTGCGCGGGCGTAGCTCAATGGTAGAGCCCCAGCCTTCCAAGCTGGTCATGCCGGTTCGATCCCGGTCGCCCGCTCTT
>DASWVA010000168.1:0-2810 GCA_036401415.1 Streptosporangiaceae bacterium | reverse complement strand
AGCTGCTTGACCATGGCCCGCCGCGACAGCGAGCGGTGCACCTCGCCCAGGCCGTATCGCCAGTGCTGGCGGGCGACCTTGAGCATTCCGGGGTAGGCCAGCGACCGGGCCAGCTCGCGCGGGCGCACCGTGCCCCACGAGTAGCCTTCGCGGGCCAGGGCCAGCACCGCGTTCGGCCCGGCGTGCACCTGCCCGTCGACGCCGCGGGTGGCGTGCACCCCCAGGAACGGGAAGGCTGGGTCCGGCACCGGGTAGATCAGGCCTTTCACCAGGCCGGCGGCGTCACCGGTGAGGCCGGCGTACTCGCCGCGGAACGGGATGATGCGCACCCCCGGGTCGACGCCGGAGGCCGTAGCCAGTTCGTCAGCGTGCAGCCCGCCGCAGACCACGGCCTGGCCGGCCAGCAGTTCGCCGCCGTCGGTGTCCACCACCACCTCGCCCGCGTGCCGGATCGTGCGGTGCACCGTGCGGCCCAGGTGGATGTCCCCGCCAGCCTTGACGATCAGCTCGCCGAGCTTTTCCGCGACGGCGCGGTAGTCACAGATGCCGGTGGACGGCACCCACAGCGCGGCGATCCCCCGGACGTGCGGTTCGTGCTCGCGCATGCCCGCCGGGCCGAGGCGGTGGGTTTCGACCCCGTTGGCCAGCCCGCGACGCTCCAGCTCGGCCATCCGGGGCAGTTCCTCCGGCTCGGTCGCCACCACCAGCTTGCCGCTGACCCGGTGCGGAAGGTCGTGCTCGCGGCAGAACGCCACCGTCTCGGCACAGCCCGCCGGGGCCAGCCGGGCCTTGAGACCGCCGGGGGCGTAGTACAGGCCGGAGTGGATGACGCCCGAGTTACGCCCGGTCTGGTGGTGGGCCAGTCGCGGCTCGCGTTCGACCACGGCGACCCGGCGCCCGGTCCTGACCACCGCGTGCGCCGTGGCCAGGCCGACGATGCCCCCGCCGACCACCACGACGTCGTACTTCCCCGTTGCCCCCACGCACTTCATTATGACGTCCGGCCGGCGGCTTCGGGGCCGGTGAGGCGGGTGGGCAGGCGGGCGCCAGCCAGCACCGCGATCACGCTGACCGCCAGGGCGAAGCCGAAGGCCTGGGCCACGCCGGCGCGGTGCCCCGGGCCGTGGGCGCCCGCGGCCACCAGTGCGCCGGACACGCCGATACCGATGGCCTGGCCGAGCACGTCGAACAACTGCAGGCCCGAGGTCGCGCGACCCTCCTGGCCGGGGGCGGCCTTGTTGAGGGCGGTCACCGACAGCGGGGCGTAGGCCTGGCCGATGCCGAAGCCGGCGATGGCCCAGGCCGCGATGCCGAGCGCGGGCGGGACCGACGGCAGCAGCGTCACGCCCATCAGCACCAGGCCGGTGACCACCAACGCCTCCCCCAGGCGCACCAGCCGGCGCGGGCCGGACCGGGTGATCCAGCGGGCCTGGACCCAGGCTCCGGCCGTCCAGGTCATGGTGGCCGCGGTCAGGGCCAGCGCGCCCAGACCGGTCGGGGCGTGCCGGACGGTGGTGACGGCGTACGGAACGTAGGCGTCACCGGCGAAGAACGAGCAGGTCAGAAGCCCGCGACCGAGGATCGTGGCGGGCAGTCCAGGGCGGTCGAGCAGGGTACCGGGCGGAGCCAGCCGGCGCAGCGACACGACCAGCAGCGCGCCCCCGGCCAGCGCACCGCCGATCACCAGGGGCAGGCGGCCGGAGCTGAGGCTGGCCAGCGCCGCCCCGGCGCCCGCGATGACGCCGAGGACAGGCAGGTACGGCAGCTCCGGGTGCGCGGCCACGGCCGGCGGCGGCACCTGCCGCAGGGCCAGCACCACCAGCAGCCCGGCCACCGCCACCAGCGGCAGCAGGCCCAGGAACACCCAGCGCCAGCCGGCCGCCGTGGCGACCAGGGCCGCGATGGCCGGGCCGATCAGGCCGGGGATCACCCAGGCGGTGGACAGCACGGCGAACATGCGCGGGCGGCAGCCGTCCGGGTAGCCGCGGGAGATGGCCACGTAGGCCACGGCGGGCACCACGCCGGCGCCGAGGCCCTGGACCGCGCGGCCAGCGACCAGGACGGCCATGGTCGGGGCGGTCCCCCCGATGACCAGCCCGGTCGCGAACAGGGCCAGGCCGCCCAGCATCGGCCGGCCCAGCGGGACCCGGTCGGCCAGCGTGCCGGCGACCACGATGCCGGCCAGGCTGGACAGCAGGAAGGCGCTGAACACCCAGCCGTACAGGCGCAAGTCGCCCAGCTGGCGGCTGACCACCGGCAGCACGGTGGCGATGGCCAGGGCTTCGAAGGCGACCAGGGTGACGGCCAGGACCAGGCCGGTGGTCAGGACCCGGTGCCCGGGAGCCCAGATCCCCCCGGGGGAAGGTCCCGGGAGGCTCTGCGCCGCCCGCGCGGCCTGGTCCGAACTCACTCAGGGCAGCGTAAGACCTCAAGTCCGGCCAGCGTCAATCCGGGCTCCCCCGGCCGGGATGCGCCGGCGAGGATAGGCGGGTGAACGAGGACATGCGGGCGGTGGTCGTCGCGGGGGACGGCACGGTGGGGATCGAGCGGACCCGGGGGCCTGAACCGGGGGCCGGGGAACTGCTGGTGGCCATGAGCGCGGCCGGGATCTGCGGCTCCGACGTGCACGCGGTGCAGGGCCGGCACCCGTTCGTACCCCGGCCGTACCGTCCCGGGCACGAGGTGACCGGGACGGTGGCCGGCCACGGCCCGGGAACGGCGACGGCGGCGGGCACCCGGGTGGTGGTGAACCCGGTGCTGTACTGCGGGGTCTGCCAGCGGTGCCGTCAGGGGCTGGTCAACCTGTGCCG
>DASWVA010000167.1:0-2514 GCA_036401415.1 Streptosporangiaceae bacterium | reverse complement strand
TTCCTGCCCGCCTCGCTGGTGGAGATGCGCCGCGTCCGTGACCTGCAGCCCTATGTGGGCCGGGAGCTCGAAGCCAAGATCATCGAGCTGGACAAGAACCGCAACAACGTCGTTCTGTCCCGGCGGGCCTGGCTCGAGCAGACCCAGTCCGAGGTCCGGCACACGTTCCTCAACACCCTGCAGAAGGGCCAGATCCGCAAGGGCACCGTGTCCTCCATCGTCAACTTCGGGGCGTTCGTCGACCTCGGTGGCGTGGACGGCCTGGTGCACGTGTCGGAGCTGTCCTGGAAGCACATCGACCACCCCGGCGAGGTCGTCGAGGTCGGCCAGGAGGTCACGGTCGAGGTGCTTGACGTGGACATGGACCGCGAGCGGGTCTCGCTGTCGCTGAAGTCCACCCAGGAAGACCCGTGGCAGCAGTTCGCCCGGACCCACCAGATCGGCCAGGTCGTGCCCGGCCGGGTCACCAAGCTGGTGCCGTTCGGTGCGTTCGTCCGGGTCGAGGAGGGCATCGAGGGCCTGGTGCACATCTCCGAGCTGGCCGACCGCCACGTGGAGATTCCCGAGCAGGTCGTGCAGGTCGGCGACGAGATCTTTGTGAAGATCATCGACATCGACCTGGACCGGCGGCGGATCTCGCTGTCGCTCAAGCAGGCCAATGAGGGCACCATCGGCGAGGCCGTCGGTGACGACTTCGACCCGACCCTCTACGGCATGCCCGCGACCTACGACGAGGCGGGCAACTACGAGTACCCGGACGGCTTCGACGCCGAAACCGGTGAGTGGCTCGAGGGCTTCGACTCCCAGCGTGAGGAGTGGGAGCGGCAGTACGCCGAGGCACGCACCCGCTTCGAGGCGCACCGCCGCCAGATCGAGGATGCCCGCAAGGCCGACTCCGAAGCGGTGGCCGGCGGCGAGGACGGGGCCGCGGCCACGTCTTCCTCCTCGAGCAGCACCTCCAGCAGCACCTCGACGGCGCCCAGTGCTCCCCGGGGCGCGACCCGCTCCAGCACCGGCAGCACCGGCGGTGGCGGCGCGCTCGCCTCGGATGAGGCCCTCGCGGCGCTGCGGGACAAGCTGTCCGGCGGCCAGGGCTGAGCTACCCGGCAGGTGGCCCCTCGGGCCACCTGCCGGGGCAGACCTCGGCTGCACGTCCCGGGCCCACGTCCGGACCTTGATCGGGTGGAGTTCCGCGCCCCGGCGCGGAGTCCCACCCGTTCGCCGTTCCCGCGAAGCCAGCCCGGCCAGCCCGGCCGGTCACACCGGCCGGTCACCCCGTGCGGAGGTCACGTGCTTCGAGTCGGGCTCACCGGAGGGATCGGCTCCGGCAAGAGCCAGGTGTCCAGCCGCCTCGCCGCCCGCGGCGCGTTCCTGATCGACGCGGACGTGTCCGCGCGCGAGGTGGTGGAACCCGGCACGCCGGGCCTCGGCCAGATCGTGGCGGTGTTCGGGCCCGGGGTCCTGCTCCCGGACGGGCGGCTGAACCGGGAACGGCTCGGCCAGCTGGTGTTCGGCGACGACGACCTGCGGGCCAAGCTCAACGCCATCGTGCACCCGCTGGTGCGCGAGCGGGCCCAGCAGCTCGAGCAGCAGGCGGCGGCCATCCTCGGCCCGGACGGGATCGTGGTCCACGACGTGCCGCTGCTGGCCGAGAACGGCCTGCAGTCCGGCTTCGACACCGTGATCGTGGTCGACGCCCCGGACGATCAGCGCCTGCTGCGGCTGACCCGGGACCGCGGCATGACCGCGGCGCACGCCCGGGAGCGGATGGCCGCCCAGGCCCGCCGGGACCAGCGGCTGGCCATTGCCGACATCGTGGTGGACAACTCCGGGACCCTGGCCGACCTCGACCGCCAGGTCACCGACGTCTGGTCCGTTCTCCGTGACCTCGCCGCCGGCCGGGACACCCGCCGGGTCGCCGACCCGGATCTCAGGCCGGATGTCAGCCCGGACGCCGGCCCGGACCTCGGCCCGGACGCCCGCCCGGATGGCGGGGCCGCCGGAATGTCAGGCCCCCCGCGTACTGTTGAAACCTGAGCAGCCGCCGATTGAGGCCGCGCCAGTCCGAGGCGCCCAATCCAGGCAGCCCGGGCGGGGCAGACCGCCCGCGCCCGCTCGCTGAACCCCCGGAGGTGGCTCCATGCGTCCCGTGACCGATCTCAAGCGCCGGGTCGCGCCCTTCCGCGTCGTCACCGAGATGACCCCGGCCGGGGACCAGCCCGCCGCCATCGCCGAGATGGAGCGCCGCGTCAACGCGGGAGAGCAGAACACGGTGCTGCTGGGCGCGACCGGCACCGGCAAAACCGCCACCGTGGCCTGGCTGGCCGAGCGGCTGCAACGGCCCACCCTGGTCATGCTGCCGAACAAGACGCTGGCCGCGCAGTTCGCCAACGAGCTGCGGGAGATGCTGCCGGGCAGCGCGGTCGAGTACTTCGTCTCGTATTACGACTACTACCAGCCCGAGGCGTACATCCCGCAGACCGACACCTACATCGAGAAGGACTCCTCGATCAA
>DASWVA010000166.1:0-4095 GCA_036401415.1 Streptosporangiaceae bacterium | reverse complement strand
CGGGCGCGGGCCTCCTCGCGGACCTGGTCCTTGGTGGTGTCGCCGAGGGGGAACATGGCGTGGGCCAGCTGGTCGCGGGTCAGGACGGCGAGCACGTAGGACTGGTCCTTGCCCGCATCGACGCTGCGGCGCAGGCGCCCGTCCTCGATGCGGGCGTGGTGGCCGGTGCACACCGCGTCGAATCCCAGGGCCATCGCCCGGTCCAGGACCGCGGCGAACTTGATCTTCTCGTTGCAGCGGACGCAGGGGTTCGGGGTCCGGCCCGCGGCGTACTCGGCCACGAAATCATCGACCACGTCGCGGTGGAATTTTTCGGCCATGTCCCAGACGTAGAACGGGATACCGAGCACGTCGGCGGCGCGGCGGGCGTCGCGGGCATCTTCCAGCGTGCAGCAGCCGCGCGCGCCGGTCCGGTAGGAACTGGGGTTGGCGGACAGCGCGAGATGGACCGCGGTCACGTCGTGGCCCGCGGCCACGGCCCGCGCGGCCGCCGTGGCCGAATCAACGCCGCCGGACAGGGCGGCCAGTACCCGTAGAGAGCTCATCGCCTTCGAGGGTATGCGCTCTCAGCGGGAGGCGGCGCGACGGGCGCGCTCGACCGCTTCGCCGATGGCGGCGACGACCGCATCGACATCGTCCTGGGTGGAGGTGTGGCCGAGGGAGATCCGCAGTGAGCCGCGGGCCCGGTCCTCGTCGGCGCCCATGGCCAGCAGCACGTGGCTGGGCTGGGCCACCCCGGCGGTGCAGGCCGAACCGGTCGAGCAGGCGATGTCCCTGGCGTCCAGCAGCATGAGCAGCGCGTCGCCCTCGCAGCCGGGGAAGGAGAAGTGCGCGTTGCCGGGCAGCCGGTCCGGGCCGGGCGGCGGGCCGTTCAGGGTCGCGTCCGGCACCACCTCGGTGATCTGCCGGATGAGGTCGTCCCGCAGTACGGACAGGCGCTTGGCCTCGGCTTCGCGGCGCTCAGCCGAGATGACCACGGCGGTGGCGAACGCGCGGATCGCCGGGGCGTCCAGGGTGCCGGACCGGACGTCCCGCTCCTGGCCGCCTCCGTGCAGGACCGGCACGGGTTCGATACCCCGGCGAAGCAGCAGTGCGCCCACGCCGACCGGGCCGCCCAGCTTGTGGCTGGTGACGGTGAGCGCGTCGGCCCCCGAACCGGCGAAGTTGACCGGCAGGTGGGCCGCGGCCTGCACCGCGTCGCTGTGGAACGGGATCCCGTGCTGGTGAGCGACGGCGGCCAGGGCCCCGATCGGCTGAACCGCGCCGACCTCGTTGTTCGCGTACATCACGCTGACCAGAGCCACGCTGGCCGGATCCGCGTCGATGGCGGCGGCCAGGGTCTCCGGGGGCAGCAGGCCTTCACTGTCGACGTTCAGGTACACCGCGTCGGCGCCCTCGTGGCTGTGCAGCCAGCGCACCGAATCCAGCACCGCGTGGTGCTCGATCGAGGTGACCAGGATGCGGTGGCGGCCCCCGTCCCGGCGGGCCCAGTAGAGGCCCTTGACGGCCAGGTTGTCGGCCTCGGTGCCGCCGCTGGTGAAGATCACCTCGCTCGGGCGGGCGTGCAGCACCTCGGCGATCTGCTCGCGCGACTCCTCCACCACCCGGCGGGCGCGACGGCCCGCGTTGTGCAGCGACGACGGGTTGCCGAGCTGGGCGAGTTCCTCGGTCATCACCTCGATGGCTTCGGGCAGCATCGGCGTGGTCGCCGCATGATCGAGGTAAATCACGAAATCAGCCTAGCGGGCCACGGCAGTGTCACCGCCATGGCCCGCTCACACCCGCCCTGCCGGGGCGGCCCGCCGTCCTGGCCGGCCCGGCTGGGCTGGTCCAAATGTATATTGGCGGTCAGTTGCCGGACCGCTTCTGGATGTCTTCCATCAGCTGCGGGACGACCTGGAACAGGTCGCCGACCACGCCGAAGTCGGCCAGCTCGAAGATGGGCGCCTCGGGGTCCTTGTTGACCGCGATGATCGTCTTGGAGGTCTGCATGCCGGCCCGGTGCTGGATGGCGCCGGAGATGCCGACCGCCAGGTACAGCTGGGGTGAGACCGTGGTGCCGGTCTGGCCGACCTGGAACTTGTGCGGGTACCAGCCCGCGTCGGTCACCGCCCGGGACGCGCCCACCGCGGCCCCGAGGGAGTCGGCCAGCTTCTCGATGACCTCGAAGCCGTCGGCCGAGCCGACGCCCCGGCCGCCGGAGACCACGATGGCCGCCTCGGCCAGCTCGGGCCGCTCGCCGGTCTCCTGGACGATCTTCTCGGTGACCCTGGCCCCCTTGGCGGCCTCGGACACGGTGAGGTCGAGGCGGTGCAGCTCCGCGGCGGCCGGGGCGGGCTCGGCGGCCACCGAGTTCGGCCGGACGGTGACGATCGGCGTGCCGGTCCTGACCGCCGAGTGCACGATCGTCGAGCCGCCGAACACCGACTGCTCGGCCACCAGCCTGCCGTCGGCGCTGACCAGGCCGACCGCGTCGCACAGCATGCCGGAGTCCGTCTTGATCGCGAGCCTGCCCGCGACCTCCTTGTTCTGCCCGGTGGAGGCGACCAGTACCGCCACCGGTGACGTCTGCTCGACCAGCGCGGCCAGCACGTCGGCCTCGGGACCGGTCACGTAGCCGGTGTAGTCGGCGCCGTCGGCCACGTAGACCTTGGCCGCGCCGTACTCGGCCAGCCGCGGCTGGCCATCGGCGGCGCCGTTGCCGACCCATACGGCGGCGGGCTCACCGAACTGGCGGGCCATCGTGAGCAGTTCGCCGGTGACCTTCTTGACGTCGCCACCGGAGTGCTCGACGAGGACGAGAACTTCAGCCATGTCAGCCGCCCCTCAGATGAACTTCTGCGCGACGAGGAACTCGGCGGCCTTGCTGCCGCCGTCGCCTTCGTCCTTGACGATGGTCCCGGCCTGGCGCGGCGGCCGCTCGGCGAAGTCGACGACCTCGGTCGAGGCGTTGGCCAGCCCGACCAGGGACGGGTCGATGCCAGCGTCGACGCAGCTCATGACCTGCATGGGCTTCTTCTTGGCGGCCATGATGCCCTTGAACGACGGGTACCGCGGCTCGTTGATCTTCTCGACCACGCTGATCACCGCGGGCAGCTGGCCGGCCACCTTCCAGAAGCCGTCCTCGGACTGGCGGTGGATCGTGACCGACGAGCCGTCGATCTCGACCTTGGACGCCAGCGACAGCTGGGGCACGCCGAGCCGCTCGGCCAGCATCGCGGCCATCGAGCCCATCCGGGCGTCGGTCGACTCGGCCCCCACCACCACCAGATCGAAGCCAATTTGCCCCAGCACCTGGGCGAGCGCGTACGAGGTCTGCAGCACATCCGATCCGGCCAGCGCGTCGTCCAGCAGGTGCACGGCCTTGTCCGCGCCCATGGACAGCGCCTTGCGGATCGACTCGGTGGCCTTGGCCGGGCCCATGGTCAGCACCGTGACCTCGCCCTCGTGCTTCTCCTTGAGCTGCAGGGCCTCTTCGATGGCGTACTCGTCCAGCTCGTTGATCAGCCCGTCCACCGACTCGCGGTCCAAGGTGGCGTCGCCGGGCCTGAGCTTGCGTTCGGCCCACGTATCCGGGACCTGCTTGACGCAGACGACAATGTTCATGCGCGACGCCGACCTTCCTGATCTGGGTTGTTCACGTCCACCTACAGCCTGCCAAACATTTCCGGCCTTGGGCCGGGGCGGGCCCTGCGTGTTCGCTCACACCATATTACCGGAAGGTAACTTGCGTTCGGCCGCCTCGACCACGTTGGCCAGGAGCATGGCGCGGGTCATCGGGCCGACGCCGCCGGGCATGGGAGCCAGCCAGCCGGCCACCTCCACCACCGGCGGGGCGACGTCGCCGACCAGGCCGGCGTCGGTGCGGGTGATACCGACGTCGAGGACGGCCGCCCCGGGCTTGACCATGTCGGGCGTGAGGAGGCCGGGCACGCCCGCGGCGACCACGATGATGTCGGCGTCCCGGGTGTGCGCGGCCAGGTCCCTGGTGCCGGTGTGGCACAGGGTCACGGTGGCGTTCTCGCTGCGCCGGGTGAGCAGCAGGCCCAGTGACCGGCCCACGGTGATGCCGCGGCCGATCACGGTGACGTCGGC
>DASWVA010000165.1:0-3752 GCA_036401415.1 Streptosporangiaceae bacterium | reverse complement strand
ACTGGGGGGCATGGATTATCGAACGCTAGGACGCAGTGGCTGTGCCGTCTCGAACCTCTGCCTCGGGACGATGACGTTCGGGGCCGAGACCGACGAGGCCGGCTCGCACGAGCAGCTGGACCGGTTCGTGGCCGCGGGCGGAACGCTGGTCGACACCGCCGACGTCTACGCCCAGGGCCGGTCGGAGGAGATCATCGGCCGCTGGTTCGCCAGCCGGCCCGCAGACGTCACCGAGCCGGTGGTGCTGGCCACCAAGGGCCGGTTCGCGACTGACCATTTCCCGAACGGCACCGGGCTGTCCGCCCGGCACCTGACCCGCGCGCTGGACGCGTCGCTGCGCCGGCTGGGCCGGGACTCGGTCGACCTGTACCAGGTGCACGCCTGGGACCCGCTCACGCCGGTCGAAGAGACTGTGGCCACCCTGGACGGGTTCGTCCGGGCGGGCAAGACCCGCTACTGGGGCCTGTCCAACTTCACCGGCTGGCAGCTGACCAAGGCGGTGTACGTGGCCCGCGAACTGAACGCCGCCGGGCCGGTCACGCTGCAGCCCCAGTACAGCATGCTGGCCCGGGAGATCGAGTGGGAGATCGTGCCCGCCGCTGCTGACGCGGGTCTCGGGCTGCTGCCGTGGAGCCCGCTGGGCGGCGGCTGGCTGTCCGGCAAGTACCGGCGGGACCAGCGGCCCACCGGGGCCACCCGGCTGGGCGACGACCCGAACCGGGGCATGGAGGCGTACGACCGCAAGAACACCGACCGTACCTGGCAGGTCATCGACGCGGTCCAGAAGGTCGCCGAGGACCGGGGCGTCTCCATGGCCGAGGTGGCCCTGGCCTGGGTCACCGACCGGCCCGCGGTCAGCTCGACCATCCTCGGGGCCCGCACCACCGAGCAGCTGGAGGCGAACCTGCGGGCCGCCAGCCTGCACCTCACCGAGGCCGAGACGGCCGCCCTGGATGAGGCCAGCGACCCGCGGCCGGTGGACTACCCGTACGGCGAGCTGGGCGTCGCCCAGCGCGACCGCACGCTGGCGTGAGCTGACCGCTGAGCCACCAGCACCGTTCCCGCGCGGCCCGGAGGCCGCCCCCTAAGTCGCCAGTGTCCGGACCGCGCGGGAACTCAAGCCGGCTGGCCACACAACCGTGTAACCAGCGGGAAAGGGATTATGACACGTCCGCCCGCGCAGCGGAAGGACCGCCGGCCCGCACTGCCCGGTATGTGAATCTAGTTCGTTATTTCCACTTGAAGTGGATGAACACCCGGCCGAAGTTCTTGGAGTCCTTCTCCAGCCGGTGGTACTTGGCCTTGATCTCTTTCTGCTCCAGGAACCGCAGCACGTGCTTCTTCAGCTGACCGGATCCCTTGCCCGGGATGATCTCCACCAGCGGGGCCTTCTTGGCCTCGGCCTCGGCGATGATGTCCCGCAGCGCCCGGTCGATGTCGGCACCCCGGTTGTAGATGTCGTGCAGGTCCAGCTTCAGCTTCATGCGTGTCCCGTCTGCCTGTGCTATTCGATCGGCCGGCGCCGGGCCCGGAGGCGGCACGCGGGATAATCCGACGGTACGACAATCACCAGCGGAGAGGTAACCCATGCTGTACGGAGATGAGCACGTCAAGCGCTACGAGGGGACCGACGGCGCCGAGGGACACGAGTGGCAGGACACGACCACGCTGATCCTCACCACGACCGGGCGCAAGTCCGGCCAGCAGCGCAAGAGCCCGCTGATCTACCAGAAGTTCGGTGACGCCTACCTGGTCGTGGCGTCCAAGGGCGGGGCGGACGAGCCGCCGGCCTGGTACCTCAACCTGAAGGCCCACCCCGAGGTCCAGGTGCAGGTCCAGGGAGACAAGTTCGCGGCCCGGGCGCGGACGGCCAGCGCCGACGAGAAGCCGGCCATGTGGGAAGTGATGGCCAAGGCCTGGCCCGCCTACAACGACTACCAGCAGAAGACCAGCCGCGAAATCCCGGTCGTGGTGCTCGAACGCCAGCCCTGAGCCGTCACGGGCCGGCCGGCCACAGCCGGGTGACGATCTGGGTCACGGTGTCCGCGGGCGAACCGTCCGGGGTCACCACCAGGACCTGCGGCTCGTCCCGAGGCACCTCCTGGGCGGCCAGCTGGCTGGCCAGGAGGTCCTGCGGGAAGAAGTGCCCGTGCCGCTCGGCCAGGTGCCCGGCCAGGGTGTCCTGGTCCTCGGACAGGTAGACCAGCCGGGCCTGCGGCCGCCCGGTCAGCAGCGCGTCACGGTAGTCGCGGCGCAGCGCGGAACACGTCACCACCGCGGACTCGCCGGTCGCGATCCGCTGGTCCATCCAGGCGCCGATGGCGTGCAACCACGGCCAGCGGTCAGCGTCGGTGAGCGGCTCGGCCCGCCGCATCTTGGCGATCGCCGCGGCCGAATGGAACGAATCCGCGTCCGCGAAGGTCCAGCCCAGCCGGCCCGCGAGCCGCGTGCCGACCGTGGTCTTGCCGCTGCCGGACGGCCCGGCGATTATCACGATCACGCTGCCGGACTCTACCGGCGGCCCGGCCAGGAGCCGCGCCGGACCCGGATCAGCGACGGCCCCAGTGCAGGCCCCCAGGCAGGCCCCCGGGCCTGAAGCCCGGGCCGCCGCCGCCGTGATGGCGGGCGAGAACCTGCCGCCACCGGGCTCGTTCCCGCGATGACCACGGCCACCGCAGCCACGCCGGTCAGGACGGTGACGCAGGTGCGGAAGCTGATCTCTTCCATCCGGGCGCACAGCCGGCTACGGCTGGCCGCGAGCCGGGTCACGGTGACGTCCCGGCTCAGTGGATCAGCGCGTCGACAGCGAGTGCGGCGAACAGCAGCGTGAGGTAGATGTTCGACTCGTGGAACAGCCGCATGGTCTGCACCTGGCCACCGCGCACGGCCCGCAGGTGCAGCCGGTGCACCTCGGCCAGGAACAGGGCGCCGAGCACCACCGCGCTCACGCCGTAGACCGGCCCGGTGGCCAGCGGCCACACCGCGACCGACGCCGCGACCATGAGCCAGCTGTCGACCAGGCTCTCCGACAGCACCCGGCGCAGCGGAGCGACAACCGGGAGCATGGGGATGTCGACCCTCCGGTAATCCTCCTTGAACTTGACCGCGAGCGCCCAGAAGTGCGTCGGCTGCCAGAAGAACACCACCAGGAACAGCAGGAACGCGGACCAGGACAGCGAGCCCCGTACGGTGGCCCAGGCGATGAGCACGGGCGCCGCGCCGCAGACGCCGCCCCACAGGGTGCTCTGCGACGTGCGCCGCTTGAGCAGCATGGTGTAGACGACGACGTAGTAACCGATCGCGCCCAGGGTGAGCGCCGCCGCCAGCAGGTTGGCCAGCGCGGCGAACAGTCCGACCGCCACCACGCCGAGCACGATGCCGAAGATCAGGGCGGCCCGCGGGGAGACCGTGTGGCGGGCCAGCGGCCGGCTCCGGGTCCGGTGCATGACCTGGTCGATGTCCCGGTCGATGTAGCAGTTCAGCGCGTTGGCACTGCCGGCCGCGAGCGCTCCGCCCAAGACCACTACGGCCGCATCCAGCAGCGACGGCAGCCCGCGGTCGGCCAGGAACAGCACCGGTACGGCGGTGATCAGCAGCAGCTCGATGATCCGCGGCTTGCACAGCGCCACGTAGGCCTGCACGATCTGCCGGGTCGTGGGCGCCTCGGACGCGTCCGTACCGGTTTCCTGGCCCGCGACGAGCGAGCTTCGCCGGGTGTCGACGGCACTCAACGAAAACCGACCACCTTCCGG
>DASWVA010000164.1:0-2532 GCA_036401415.1 Streptosporangiaceae bacterium | reverse complement strand
CGGTGCCCTGAAGGAAGCGGTCCACTCCGCCAGCGACACCCTGCACCAGATGGCGTCGGCCGATCCGGCGGTCGAAGGCATGGGCACCACGCTGACCGCGATGCTGTGGGCGGGCCAGGGCTACGCCCTCTGCCACATCGGTGACTCCCGCGGCTACATGCTGCGCGACGGCGAGCTCTACCAGATCACCCACGACCACTCCCTGGTGCAGTCGCTGGTCGACGAGGGCCGCCTCAGCCAGGAGGAAGCCGCCACCCACCCGCAGCGCTCGCTGATCCTGCGCGCGCTGGACGGGCGGGGCGAGGCCGAGCCGGACCTGTCCATGCGCAAGGCCGTCCTGGGCGACCGGTACCTGCTCTGTTCCGACGGGCTGTCCGACGTGGTCAGCGCGGAGACCCTGCACCACACGCTGAGCACGATCCCGGACCTGGAAGACGTGACCCTTCAGCTCATCGAGCTGGCCATCCGGGGCGGCGGGCCGGACAACATCACCGTGGTGCTGGCCGACGTCGTGGACGACGACACCGGCACCGAAGCCCCCACCACCGTCCCGATCATGGCCGGGGCTGCCTCCCTGGGGAACGCCGGGGATCTCAGCCTGCTCGAGCACCGCGACAGCCCGGCCGGGCGGGCTCAGATGCTCGCGCACACCTCGCCGCAGCCCTCGGTCATGCTGGACGAGCCGCGAACCGCGCGGGACGGCTGGCCCGGTTCCGGGCAGCAGCCCGAGGGCCCGGACGGCTGGCCGGCCACCGAGAGCCAGCCTCAGCTCCGCAACGGGCACCGCGCCGAGCGGCAGCGGGGCCGGCGGCGCTGGCCGATCGTGACCTTCGCGCTGGTCGTCATGGCCGCGGTGGTGATCTGCGGCGGGTACGGAGCCTGGGTCTACACCCAGCACCAGTACTACGTGGGCACCAGCCAGGGCCACGTGGCCATCTTCAAGGGCGTCAATCAGAAGGTGGCCGGGGTGAGCCTGTCCAGCGTGTACGCGCGCACCTCCATCACCGAGCAGCAGGTCCCGCCGCAGGAACTGTCGGTGGTCCAGGCCACGATCTCGGCGACCAGCCTGAGCGAGGCCCGTCATATCGTCGGCCGGCTGCAGTCCCAGGACGTGGTGTGCAAGACCGCCTACGGCAGCCGGAACACCTGGGCGTCCCAGCAGGCCACGGCGGACGCGGCCGCCCGGGCCAGCAGGAAGCCGAAGCCGGCCGCGGTCCCCCCGCCCACCATCCCGTCCGACTGCCCGTCGGCGGCGGCGCTCGGCGTGGTGGTTCCGGCCGCGTCCCCCTCGGCGTCCGCGACCCCGTCGGCTTCGCACCCGGCGCCGTCCAGCACGACGGCGAAGGCCAAGCCGTGAGCAGCGTCGCGACGTCGGAGGGCCCCGCGCTCGGCGGCGTGCCCGATGCCGCAGTGCCGATGCCGCGCGGCCGCCGCCGGACCGAAGTCCTCATGCTGGTGTTCTCGGTCGTGCTGGTCGCCTTCGCCTACGTGAACGTCGGGCTGGGGCTCAAGGGCACCGTGCCGCCCGGCATCGTGGAGTACATCGTCGGCTTCGCCGTGCTGCTGGCCCTCGCGCACTTCGCGGTACGGTGGCTGGCCCCGTTCGCCGATCCGCTGCTGCTGCCACTGGCCGCCACGCTGAACGGCCTCGGCATCGTGATGATCTACCGGCTGCAGGAGTCCGGCCGGGCCGGCAACCCGGGTCAGGTCATCAGCACCCTGACCGCCACCTCCGCGCTGTACCAGGTGGTGTTCTCGGCCATCGGGATCGGCTGCTTCGTGGCCGTGCTGGCCTTCTTCCGTGAACCGCGGACGCTGCAGCGCTACACCTACACGTTCGGCGCGGTCGGCATCTTCCTGCTCGCGCTGCCCGCGTTGCTGCCGGCCAGCATCAGCGAGGTGCAGGGGGCCAAGATCCAGGTCCGGCTGCCCGGCTTCACCTTCCAGCCGGAGGAGTTCGCCAAGCTGGCGCTGGCGGTCTCGTTCGCCGGCTATCTGGTGGCCAAGCGGGACGTGCTCGCGCTGGCCGGGCGGCGGGTGCTCGGCATTGACCTGCCCCGGGCCCGCGACCTGGGGCCGGTGCTGATCGTGTGGGCCGTGAGCCTGCTGGTGCTGGTCTTCGAGAGCGACATCGGCACCTCGGCCCTGTTCATGGGCCTGTTCGTGGCCATGCTCTACATTGCCACCCAGCGCACGTCCTGGCTGCTGATCGGCTTCCTGCTGTTCGTGGCGGGCGCGTTCGCCGCCAGCAAGCTGTTCGCCCACGTCGGCGAGCGGTTCCAGATCTGGCTGCACCCGTTCTCCGGGCAGAACCCGTTCGGCAACGCCTACCAGCTGGTCCAGGGCCTGTACGGGATGGCGTCGGGCGGGATCCTGGGCAAGGGCCTCGGGGCCGGCCAGCCGTACCTGACCCCGCTGGTGCAGAGCGACTTCATCACCACCGCGTTCGGCGAGGAGCTCGGGCTGACCGGCCTGATGGCGGTCCTGCTGCTCTACGGGCTGATCGTGCAGCGTGGCCTGGCCACCTCGCTG
>DASWVA010000163.1:0-5991 GCA_036401415.1 Streptosporangiaceae bacterium | reverse complement strand
GTGCCCACCGGGCGGTGGCTCGCCGGCCAGACCGGGCGCACCGTACTGGCCCAGGACGGCCCGGCCCTGGCCGCGGCGCGCGGCGCGATGTTCATCCCGCCCACGGCGGGCACCGGCTGGCTCCAGATCCGCCCCGGCGGGACGCCCGAGCCGGGCTCACGCCGTTTCCCGGCCCCGTGGTGGACCGGCGACGTGCTGGATGACCTGATCGAGCTGAGCGAGGAGGCCCAGGCGGAGCCGCTGCCCGGCGGCGCCTGGATCCGGCCGGTCCACAGCGCCGGCCAGCACGAGTACCGGCAGCAGCTGACCGCCTGGATGACCTGGCGGCACGACCGGATCTACGTGCCGCTCGGCCACCCGGGTGCGCCGCCCGTGTCGCTGCCGGACATCGGGCACTTCTGGCGCCAGCTCTCCCCGGCGGCGCAGGCCCTGGTCCGCTTCGTGCCCTACGGCCCGGTGTCCCGGCCCGCCGGGACGTCGCTGGGCGCCGCCCTGGCCAGCCTGCTCGGGGCGCCGGCCCGGCTCTGCACCGGGCTGCCGTGGAGCGACCGGGCCTCGTCCGGGCTGATCCACACCCGGGCCCTGCACGAGGACGGTTCGCCCGGCTGGCCGCCGTTCGCCACCGAGCTGACCTGGGCGCCGGACGGCCCGGGAGGGACAGGCGGCGACGGGCCGGGCCCCGAGGCGCCGCCCGAGGTGAGTGATCACCGGACCCCCGTGCCCGGCCTGGCCGAAGCCGCTCCCGGGGTGTACGCCTACGAGCGCGGCACGGTGATCGAGGTTGTGGCCAGCGGGCTGTGGCTGCGTCCGGCGGCGGCGGACGGCCCGTCGCCGGCCCGGCTCCACCCGCTGATGCCGGAAGAACCCCTCCTGTTCGTGGACACCCTGGCGCCGGACTCCTGCCGGATGCCAGAACTCACCCAGAGCCTGGTCGACTCGCTCGAACCGGAGATCAGAGTCGCCTGCCGGGTGCTGTCGGCCAGCCCGGAAACCGTCGAACCGGGGGCGACCCCGGCGGACGTGATCGAGCCGGAGGGGGATGCGGGCGAGCCGGAGGGGGATGCGGGCGAGCCGGAGGGTTCGGGTGAGCCGGAGCCGCCGGCCGGGCCGCCGATGATTCGGCTGGAATCGGCCCCCGCGGCGGCGCCCGCCGGTCTCGGCTCCCTGCTGCCGGTGTCGTTCGCGCCGGATGCGGAGCCAGAACCGTCCGGTCCAGGGCAGGCCGATGCCCCGGCGGCCGGGATGCCGCTGCCGGACCTGGCGCCGGCCGGCCCTGCGATGCCCGGGCCCGTCACCGGCGCCGGCGAGACCCCGGCCGCCGCAAGCAGCGCGCCACCCAGCCTCCCGGCCGGGACCGGGAGCACCGGCTCCCGGGGGACCTTCCCGGTTCGCGTGCAGCAGGTGCCGCCGCCGGAAGCATCCGCCGTCCCGCCCGCCCGCGGCCTGGCTCAGGAGCGGACGTGGCTGCGGCGGACACTGAACCGTCAGTACGACGCCACGGCCAGCCTGGCCGGGCGGATGCTGGCCGAGAACCCGGGCCTGCGGGCCGACTCCAGCGTGCCCCCGGCCGAACTGCTCACCGACCTGGTCGCGCTGCACCTGTACCTGACCGGGCACGGGCAGCAGCTTGACGACGCCGTCCGCAGCGGCCAGGTCGGGCCGCACGTCCCGTTCAGCCGCTGCGTGGCCGCCGGCCTGCGCCGTCTGCCGTCCCACCGGGGTGCGACCAGGCTGCGCACCACCTTGGCCGACGCGGAGTGGCGGTGGTACCACGGACGCCGCGTGGTCACCGAGTGGGCCTTCTGCGCAGCCCTGGCCGACGGCCGTTCCCGCCTGCCGGGCACCGTGGAATTCCGGATCTGGTCGATGACCGGGCGGCGCACCAGCCTGGTCGATCCGCGGCTGCCCGCCCAGGTCCTGTTCCTGCCGGGGACGAACTTCAAGGTGCTCCAGGTCAGCGGCGAGGGCCCCCGCGAGGTCCTGCTCCGCGAACTGTCCGCGAGCGAGATTGGGGCCGACGGCCGGATCGAGCTGAGCCGGGTCCCGCTGGATGAGATCGCCCTGGCCGGGCTCGCGCAGGCCCGCCACGCCTGGCCGGAAGCTGAGGCGGCCGGGGAACTCCCGCCGGATTACCGGCACCGGTTCGGCAACCCGCCGGGGCTGATCGTCAAGGCGGGCGCGGCCGCCTCCGGGCGCACGGCCCAGCCGGCCGCCCACGGCCAGGCGGCCAGTTGATGGGTGCCACCGCCCGCGGCCGGGGCCCGTGGAGGCGGCCGCCCTGCTCACCTCACCTGTCAGCAACGGATGGATGGCAGCCATGACACGTCAGGTTCTGCTGGTCGCCCCGGGACGGCCGGGCGCGTACCGGACGGTCACCGCGGCGCTCGCCGAGGCTCGCGACGGGGCCCTGATCTCGATCACCGGCGGCCGTTACGAGGAGAATCTCGTCCTCACCGCGATGGTGAGCCTGACCGCCGACGAGGGCACCGGCCCGGTTCAGATCCATGCCGCCCGCGGCAGCACGATCGTCGTCCAGGGCGGGGCCGTCCAGCTGTCCGGCCTGTCCGTCTCGGGTGAGGACGCCCAGGCCCCGGTCCTCGACGTCCGCCGCGGCGAAGCCGCCCTGGACGGCTGTGAGGTGACCGGCCACGCCTGGTCCGCGCTGCTGGCCCAGGGATCGGGAACCGTCGCCGTTCGGGACAGCACCATCAGCAACCCGGCCGGCGCCGGGCTCGTCGTGACCTCCGGCGGCGGGAACGTGCTGGAGAACTCCTCGGTCAACGACGCCGGCTCCTCGGCCATCGCCGTCGCCGACGTCGGGCGGCTGACCGTCCGCGACTGCACGCTCCGGCGGCCCGGCGGGAACGGGATCTGCGTCAGCGGCCGCGGGCGCGCGGTGATCGACGGGCTGGTCGTCGAGGACAGCGCCAAACCCGCCTTCGCGGTGGAAGACGACGGCGAAGCGTCCGCCAGCCGGATGACCATCAGCGGCAGCGCGGACATCGACGCCTACCTGGCCAGCCGGGGCGCGGTCACCGTGACCGGCAGCACGCTGCACGGTGCGCCGCAGCAGGCGGTGCACGTTGCGGCAGGCTCGGCGCCGCTGCTGCGGGACTGTCTCCTGTCCCCCGGTGGCACCGGGCTGCACGCCACGGACGGAGCCCGGCCGCGCGTGGAGGACTGCCAGATCACCGGGGCGGCGGCCGGCGTGGTAGCCGACGGGCGCGCCGCCGTGGAGATCGGCCGAACCCAGATCCGGGAGACCACCCAGTTGGGCGTACTGGTCACCGGCGGAGCCAGCCTGACCGGTGACCGGGTGGACGTGTCCGGGGCGCCGTGCGGATTCCGCGTGACCGAGGGTGAGCTGATGCTGCGCGGCTGCGACGTGGCCGCGACGGCCGGCCACGCGGTCGAGGGCGCCGGGGCCGCCCGCGGCGAGCTGACCGGGCTGACCGCGCGCAGCGCGCAAGGCTACGGCCTGGCGGTGGCCGCCGGGGCCCGGTTCACCCTCAGGTCCTCCTCCCTGCACGAATGCGGGGTCCTGGTCGGCCAGGACGGCCAGCTGACCGCCGAGGACACCGAGATCGCCGGAGCCCCGGCGGACGGGATCCGGGTCCTGGGCGGTGGTTCGCTCCAGGCGGCCGGCTGCCGGGTGCACGGCGCCCGGCGCAACGGCGTGAGCCTCCTGGCCGAAGGCACCGCCACGCTGACGGGCTGCACGGTGACCGGCAACGGTGGCGATGGCGTCCGGCACGCAGGCGGCGCCCAGCCAGATCTGCGGGACTGCGACCTCAGGGACAACGGCGGGGCGCCAGTCCGTGACCTGGGAGCCGGCCCGGCCGCCCGGCCCAGCGGGCAGGACCCGGGCGGGCCCATCGCCCCGCCCGGACCCGGCGGGACCGGCGCTGATGGCCCGGCCGATGAGAAGCGGTGGGACCAGGCGCCCGGCCCAGCGGGCGGCCCGCTGGGTGAGCTGGACGAGCTGGTGGGCCTGGCCAGCGTGAAGCAGGAGGTCAACGGGCTGATCAACTTGAACAAGCTGGCTCAGCGGCGGCAGGAGATGGGCCTGCCGATGCCGCCGATGAGCAGGCACCTGGTCTTCGCCGGCCCGCCCGGCACCGGGAAGACCACGGTGGCCCGGCTCTACGGTGCGGTTCTCGCGGAACTCGGCGTACTCAGCCAGGGCCACCTGGTCGAGGTGTCACGGGCCGACCTGGTGGCCCAGATCATCGGCGGCACGGCGATCAAGACATCCGAGGTGGTCACCCGGGCGCTGGGCGGGGTGCTGTTCATCGACGAGGCCTACTCCCTGACCAACCAGTCGAAGGGCCTCGGCCCCGATTTCGGCCGGGAAGCGGTGGAGACGCTGATGAAGCTGATGGAAGACCACCGGGATCAGCTCGTCGTGATCGTGGCCGGTTACTCGGAGCAAATGGAGCAGTTCCTGTCGTCGAACCCCGGGATGGCGTCGCGCTTCACGCGCACCGTCGAGTTCCCCAACTACAGCGTGGGTGAGCTGGTCACCATCGTCCAGGGCATGTGCGGACGGCACCGCTACGAGCTGGACGACGGGGCCCTGGCCGCGCTGACCCGCTACTTCACCGACGTGCCCAAGGGACCGACCTTCGGTAACGGGCGGGTGGCCCGGAAGGTGTTCGAGGCCATGGTCAGCAATCAGGCGTCCCGCATCGCCGAAGAAGCGGCCGCCGACTCCGACCTCACCCGGCTCGAGGCCGCCGACGTGGACACCGTGCCGGCCAGCGCCTCGGCCCCCGCCAGCCCGCCCGTGGAGCTGGGGGCCGGACGCCCCGCTCCGGACCTGACCCGGATCTCCGGCCTGGTCGGGCTGGAAAAGGTCCGCCAGCAGCTGGTGGCCAAACTGGCCGAGATCGTGGCGCGGCCCCGGGCGGCCGGGACGGCCAGCCTTGTCTTCGCCGGGCCGGACGGGAGCGGGCGGCGGGCCGTGGCCCGGCTGTACGCCCGCGCCCTGCGCGAAGCCGGCCTGATCCAGACGGGCACCGCCACCTGGCAGCCGTTGTCGCAGGTACCCGCCCGCTGGGCCGGCCAGGCCGAGACGTTCGTGACCGCGGCGTTCGTGGAGGCGAACGGCGGGCTGCTGCTGCTGGCCGCGGACGCGCCGTTCGCCGGGCGGCCCGGTGAGGAACGCTCCCGGGTGTTCACCGCGGTGGCCGCCCTGGCCCGGGCCAACCCGCACGTGCCGGTCGTCCTGCAGGGGGAACCGGAGTTTCTGGACGCGGCCCTGCGCGCGGACCCGGCCCTGGCCGCCTGCTTCGCCGGCCACGCGCGCTTCGCCAGCTACACCGCGGCCCAGCTGGCCGAACTGGCCCGCCGCTACCTGATGGCCCGCGGCTATGAGGTCGGCGAGGCTTCCGGGCGGGCCCTGGCCTCATGGTTCGGGACCGCGCCCGAGGGAGCTACGGCCCGGGACGCCCACCAGTTCGCCGCCCACCTGGCCGAGGCGGCCCGTTCCCCGGTCATCGAGCTGGCCGGACCGGCCGGGCCCCCCGGTGCCGGGGACGGCCACGGCCGGGCCGGGGACAGCCACGGCCCGGTGGACGGCCGCGAGCACGTGCCGGACGGTCCCGCCACCGCGCTGGTGCCGTCATGAGCGGTACCAGCGGCCGGCTGGACGGCGCCGGACCCGGGCCCGGACCCGGGCCCGGTCCGGGCCCGGATCCGGCGGGCTGGCGATTGGGAAATGCTGCCGGACAATCCTTGGCGATGCGGATGACCATACGGGCAGACCGCGTGTCAGGGCGGGCAGCAATGGCCCAATTTACTGGCCCGGTGACATTTTAGCCCGCACAATAATTTATGAATGGGCGTAATTTCGCCTGTCGTTAGCAGTGGCGAAAAGGAGGAATTCCATGACCACGCCGAACACCAGCGTAGACGTCCAGGGAATGACCGCGGCCCAGGGCAATTTCCAGAATGCCCTGGACCAGTGCAACACCGCCTACAGCAACATGA
>DASWVA010000162.1:0-5029 GCA_036401415.1 Streptosporangiaceae bacterium | reverse complement strand
CCGCGACGTGTGGTGGCACGACGTGGTGGACCGGCAGTCCAGCGAGCACACGCCGGAGGCGCACGACGCCGAGCACCCGCTGTACGTGATGTACACCTCGGGCACCACGGCCAAGCCCAAGGGCATCCTGCACACCACGGGCGGCTACCTGACCGGCGTGTCCTGGACCCATCACGAGGTGTTCGACCTCAAGCCGGAGACCGACATCTTCTGGACCGCGGCCGACATCGGCTGGGTCACGGGCCACTCCTACATCGTCTACGGCCCGCTGGCCAACGGCGCGACCTCGGTCATGTACGAGGGGACACCGGACACCCCGGACCGGGGCCGCTGGTGGGAGATCATCAACAAGTACAAGGTGACGATCCTGTACTGCGCCCCCACCGTGATCCGGATGTTCATGAAGTGGGGCGAGGACATCCCGGCCAAGCACGACCTGTCCAGCCTGCGGCTGCTCGGCTCGGTGGGTGAGCCGATCAACCCCGAGGCCTACGTCTGGTACCGGGAGTTCATCGGCGGTGGCCGCTGCCCGGTGGTCGACACCTGGTGGCAGACCGAAACCGGCTCGATCATGATCAGCCCGCTGCCCGGGGTGACGGCGGGCAAGCCCGGCGCGGCCATGCGGGCGCTGCCCGGCGTGGTGGCCGACGTGGTGGACGACCAGGGCCGGGGTGTCCCCGACGGCGGGGGCGGGTTCCTGGTCCTGAAGGAGCCGTGGCCGTCCATGCTCCGCACGATCTGGGGCGACGACGAGCGGTACGTCAAGACCTACTGGTCACGGTTCGACGGCCTGTACTTCGCGGGCGACGGGGCCAAGAAGGACTCCGACGGCGACCTGTGGCTGCTGGGCCGGGTGGACGACGTGATGCTCATCTCCGGCCACAACATCTCCACCACCGAGGTCGAATCGGCGCTGGTGTCGAACCCCAAGGTGGCCGAGGCGGCCGTGGTCGGCGCGACCGACCCGGTCACCGGCCAGGCCATCGTGGCGTTCGTCATCCTGCGCGGCGACGGCGCCGAGGGCGGCGACGAACTGGTCACCGAGCTGCGTGACCACGTGGCGCGGGCGCTGGGCCCGATCGCCCGGCCGCGGCAGATCATGGTGGTGCCGGAACTGCCCAAGACCCGGTCCGGCAAGATCATGCGGCGGTTGCTGAAGGACGTGGCCGAACACCGGTCGCTCGGCGACGTCACCACCCTCACCGACAGCACGGTGATGGACCTGATCTCGCAGAAGCTGCCGGAAGCCAAACCGGAAGACTGAGGAACCGGAACCGATCCGGCCCGCCGCCGCCAGCGCCGCCGGCGGCAGGCCGGGACCCGGGGTGGCGTCCTTCGGCATAAT
Organism: Streptosporangiaceae bacterium; assembly: GCA_036401415.1. GTDB lineage: Bacteria > Actinomycetota > Actinomycetes > Streptosporangiales > Streptosporangiaceae > Bog-532. Next base: position 3,684 of record DASWVA010000162.1, on the reverse strand, counting down.
GATCCTTTCCGGCGCGTATCTGTCCAACGATGGCGGCCGCGCCCGCTAGCCTGGTCCGAACATGCCAGCGCACGAGGGAGAACATCGATGGCCCAGACCGGAACGCCGCGGACGGCCGGCCGCGACCAGTCACTGGGTGACCTTGTGGCCCTGGCGGCGAAGGACATCTCCCAGCTGATCCGGGGCGAGATCAGCCTGGCCAAGATCGAGCTGCGGGGCGACCTCAAGCGGATCGTGGTGGCCGCGGTCCTGCTCGGCGTGTCCGCCTTCGTGGCCTGCCTGATGCTGGTCCTGCTCTGCTTCGCCTTCGCCTACGGCCTGATGACCATTGGTATCTGGTCGTGGGCGGCGTTCCTGATCGTCGCGGGCGTGTGCCTGCTGATCATCGGCCTGGCCGCGCTGGTCGCGATCCTGCGCGTCCGCGGCGTGACCGGCCTGCGCACCACCCGGGCCACCGTGCAGGAGACCATCAGGACCCTGCGCGGCGGCGACAAACGCCCGGAAATCGCTGCCCCCAGCCAGCGGTGAACGGGGCGATGACCAGCACCGCCGACTCACCCATCCACATCGGCGGCCCGTGGACGCACCGGTCCATCAGCGCCAACGGCACCCGCTTCCACATCGCCGAAGCGGGAGACGGCCCGCTGGTGCTGCTGCTGCACGGCTTCCCCGAGTTCTGGTGGACCTGGCGCCAGCAGCTGGTCTCGCTGCCCGCCGCGGGCTTCCGCGCGGTGGCCGCCGACCTGCGCGGCTACGGCGGCAGCGACAAGCCCCCGCGCGGCTACGACCTGGTCACCGCGGCCTCGGACGTGGCGGGCCTGGTCCGGGCCCTGGGGGAAGCCAACGCGATCGTGGTCGGTCACGACTGGGGCGGCCTGGTGGCCTGGACCGTCGGCGCCTACTTCCCGAAGATGGTCCGGCGGCTGGCCGTGGTGTCGGTCGCGCACCCGCTGCGGGCGCGCGGGACCATGTTCGCCGAGCCGCTGAGCCACCGGGGCCGCAACCGTCACCTGCTGGCCTTCCAGCTGCCCATGGTGCCCGAACACCAGCTGACCCGGGACAACGCCGAGCTGGTCGGCCGGATGCTGACCGACTGGTCCGGCCCGGGGTGGCCGGACCCCGGCACCGAGCTGACCTACCGCCAGGCCATGCGCCTCCCGTCCGTGGCCCACTCCGCGCTGGAGTACTACCGCTGGTTCTTCCGGTCCACGCTGCGGCCGGACGGCCTGCGCTACACCCAGCGCATGCGGGTCCCGATCCAGGCCCCCACCCTGCAGGTGCACGGCGCCCTGGACACCCGCGTCCTGCCGGGCACCGCGCGCGGCGCCGGCCGCCACGTCGAGGGCCCCTACCGCTGGCGGATGATCGACGGCGCCGGCCACTTTCCGCACGAAGAGCAGGTCAGCCGGTTCGACGACGAGCTGCGCGGCTGGCTGCTGGACCCTGAGCCGGAGCGATGAGCACCCCGGCTGGCCCGGCTGGCCGGGATCGGGATCCGGGGGGCCGGCCACGCAACGCCAGGCCACGCGACGGCCTCGGGCGGCCGCTGCCGCGTGCGGCGGGCGACGGAGAGCCCCGGATTCCCGACGACCTGCTGCTGCCCCCCGCCGAGAGCCTGGCCCGGGCGCAGCAACTGCTGACGGCCGGCCGGCCGTTTCACGCCCACGAGGTGCTCGAGGCCTCCTGGAAGGCCGCGCCCGCCGCCGACCGCGACTTCTGGCAGGGCCTGGCCCAGCTGGCCGTGGGCCTGACCCACGCCCGTCGCGGCAACGCGGCCGGCGCGGTGACGCTGCTGCGCCGGGGAGCGGCCCGCCTCCTCCCCTACGCCACCGCCCGCCCGTACGGCGTCCCGGTCGCGCAGGTCGCGGACGCGGCCGAAACCCTGGCCGCCCGCATCGGCCACGACGGACTGGACACGCTTCCAGCCACCGCCCTGGACCTGCCCCTGCAGTCCTGAGGTACAGGTCAGGACGGGGAGCCGAGCAGGGTCAGGTCGCCGGCGCTGAGGCGCAGCGCGGCGGCGGCCACGTTCTCCTCGACGTGGGCGGGGCGGCTGGTGCCGGGGATGGCCAGGACGTGAGGTCCCTGGTGCAGGGTCCAGGCCAGCCGGACCTGGGCCGGGGTGGCGCCGAGGCGGCGCGCCACCTCCTGCACCGGCGCGGACACGGCGCCGGAGCCGCCCGCGCTGCGGCGGTCCCCGGCGATGGCGAAGAACGGCACGAAGGCGATGCCCCGTTCGCGGCAGGCCCGCAGCACCGCGTCATGACTGCGGTGCTCCAGGCTGAAGCGGTTCTGGACGCAGACGACCGGCGCGATGGCCAGCGCCTCGTCCAGCTGGCTGACGGTGACGTCCGAGACGCCCAGGTGCCGGATCAGGCCCGCGTTCCGCAGCTCGGCGAGCGCGCCGAAGTGGTCGGCGATGGAGTCCTGCCGCATCCGGCGCAGGTTCACCACGTCGAGGTGGTCGCGGCCGAGCTGACGCAGGTTCTCCTCCACCTGGCCGCGCAGCTGCTCCGGGGCGGCGGTGTGCCACTCACCCCAGGTGTCCCGTCCCGGGCCGACCTTGGTCACGATGACCAGGCCGGCCGGGTAGGGCGCCAGCGCGGCGCTGATCAGCTCGTTGGCCGAGCGGAGGGCGGAAAAGTAGAACGCGGCGGTGTCGATGTGGTTGACGCCGAGCTCGACGGCCCGGCGCAGCACGGCGACCGACTGCTGACGGTCGCTGGGCACATCCGCCGCGAACGGCCGGTCGCCGGTGAGCCGCATCGCGCCGAACCCGAGGCGGTTGACGGTCAGATCACCCAGCGGCCAGGTGCCAGCCGCGGCGGCCCCACCGGCCCCGTCGGCCGCGGCGGCCCCACCGCCCACGGGGGCGGGCACTAGTCGCAGCCCTCGGTGGAGACCTGGACGGTGCCGGTGCGGGCGGCGTGGGCGTCGGCCTCGACTTCGGCCGCGGTGAGCACGAAACCGGTGTCGGGCACCCCGACCGCGGCGGCGAAGACCACCCCGTACACCGTGCCGTCCGGCGCGATCAGCGGGCCGCCGGAGTTACCGGGCTCGACGCTGGCCTTGATCTCGTAGATCTGCCGGGTGACCTGGCTGGTCTGGTAGATGTCGGGACCGGTCGCGTCCTGGATGCCACCGACGCGGGCCGGCACCGGGGTGAACGAGTGATCGAGCGGGTACCCGGCCACCACCGCGTTCGCGCCCATCTGGGCCTGACCCGCGAAGCTGAGCGGGGCCACGTTCAGGCCGGGTACGTCCAGCACAGCGATGTCCACCTGCGGGTCGTAGAACACCACCGTGGCCGGGTAGGCCCGCCCGTCTTTCGAATAGACGTGCAGTCCCTGGGTCACCCCGGCGACCACGTGCGCGTTGGTGATGATGTGGCCGGGGGCGTAGACGAACCCGGAACCCTCGATGACGCGGGAGCAGCTGGGCGCGGTGCCCTTGACCTTGAACACCCGGTTGCTGGCGGTCAGGTAGCCGGGGCTGTTCAGCACCGCGGGGTCGGCCGGGGCCACGGACAGCTGGTGGGCGGCACCGATCCCGCTGAACACCTCGGGGAACGGCCCGCTGGCCAGCAGCCGGCGGAAGTCGGAGAACATGGTCCGGGCCGTGTCCGGCATCAGCCGGTCCACGGTGCGCAGCACCGCCGAGTCGTTCACCTGGGAGACCACGCCG
>DASWVA010000161.1:0-1654 GCA_036401415.1 Streptosporangiaceae bacterium | reverse complement strand
CGATGAGCTACGCGGACGTGGACGGGCTGGCCCTGTGGTACGAGGAGCACGGGTCCGGCGACCCGCTGATCCTGCTGCACGGCGGGATCGGCGCATCGGAGATTTACGCACCGATCCTGGGATCGCTGGCCGCGGGCCGGCGGGTGATCACCGTGGACCTGCCCGGGCACGGGCACACGGCCGACCCCGGACGCCCGCTGCGCTATGAGGAGATGGCCGACCAGATCGCCGGGCTGATCAGGCACCTCGGCCTGGACCAGGCTGACCTGATGGGCCTGTCGCTGGGCGGCGGTGTCGCGCTGCGCACCGCGATCCAGCATCCCGGCCTGATCCGCCGGCTGGTGATGGTGTCCGCCCCGTTTAAGCGGGACGGCTGGTACCCGGAGGTCGTGGCCGGCCAGGCCCAGCTCGGCCCCGAGGCCGCGGAGATGATGAGGCAGTCGCCGTTTCACGCCGCCTACGCCTCGGCGGCGCCGCGGCCCGGAGACTGGGTGCTGCACGTGTCCCGGGTCGGTGAACTTCTGCGGCGCGACTATGACTGGTCGGCCGGGATCAAGGACATCACCGCGGACGTACTGCTGGTGTTCGGCGACAGCGACGCGATCCGGCCCGCTCATATCGTCGAATTCTTCCAGCTGCTCGGCGGGGGGCAGTCCGATCCAGGCTGGGACGGGTCGGCGGGACCGGCTCAGCTGGCCGTCCTGCCTGGTCACACCCACTACGTGATGGCGGTCAGCCCGGCCCTGGCCGCGGCCGCGGTCACGTTCCTGGACCGGGGCAAAAGATAATCAGCTGGCGTGTAAACCACCCGCGCAACGGCGGCGTCACATTGTTGAGGCCCGGCGAAAGCGGGACGTCGGGCCTCTTCTACGACCGGCTGGCTGACGGGATCATTCCCCGGCGGCCAAGGCCGGAGCCCTGAGCGGGGCACGGCCCCGCGGCAGACGTCAACGCATCTGCCGCGGGGCCGTTTGTATTTCCGTCACCGGCGGTGCCGTCCGGTTCGGTGCCGTGCAGGTGCCATCATCGGGCCATGAGCCTGGACTCCATCGACGAACGGATCGTGGCCGCCCTGATCGAGGACGCGCGGGCCAGCTACGCCACGATCGGCGCCCTGGTCGGGTTGTCCGCTCCCGCGGTCAAGCGGCGGGTGGACCGGCTGCAGGAGACCGGCGCGATCCGCGGCTTTTCTGCCCGCGTCGACCCGGCCGCGCTCGGCTGGACCACCGAGGCCTACGTGGAACTGTTCTGCCGGGCCCTCACCTCGCCCGCCGACATCCGGGCCGCGGTGCGCCGCTACCCCGAGGTGGTGGGCGCCTGCACGGTGACCGGCGAGGCCGACGCGCTGCTGCACATCCAGGCGGCCGACGTCGGGCACTTCGAGCAGGTGGTGGAGCGCATCCGGGCCGAGCCCTTCACCACCCGGACCCGCAGCGTGATCGTCATGTCCCGGCTGATCGACCGCCCCGGCCGCCCGGTGCCTTCCGCCCCCGAGTCCGGTCACGCCAGCTAGGGCGCCAGGGCCGGGCCCGGCGGCCTCCCGCCGCCGGCCGGGCCGCCCGCCGGGCCGGGCACCGCGGCTGGCGTCGGCGGCCCCGGGGAGCCTCCGGCTGGCGAGACGGTGGCCGGGGAGAGCGCCGCGCGCGAGGCGATC
>DASWVA010000160.1:0-1534 GCA_036401415.1 Streptosporangiaceae bacterium | reverse complement strand
ACTTGCGGGCGAGCTTGCGGTACGACTGCTTGATCTCGTCAGCCTTCGCGGTCTTAGGGACGCCCAGGACCTTGTAGTAGTCCTTCTCCAGATAATCCTTGGTGCTCATCTGGTGTGCTCAACGCTCCCCTCGCCGCTCATTTTCACTGGTGGTCCTGGTCCTGCTGCGCCTGCGCGCCGGGTTCGGTGACCCCGTCGGGACCGGTGGACGGCTCGGCCACCACGACCCGGGCGGGCCGCAGGATCCGGTCGCCGACCTTGTAGCCCGGCTGGAAGATCTCCGTGCAGGTGACGTCGGTGACGTCGGGTGAGTAGGAGGTGGCCACGGCCTCGTGCACCTTCGGGTCGAACAGCTCACCCGGCTCCCCGTAGGTCACCAGGCCGAGCTTGGACACCGCCGACTCGATGGTCTCGGCCACCGACTTGAACCCGCCGGACAGCTCGTCGTGCTGGCGAGCCTGGCTGATCGCGTCCAGGGCCGGGAGCATCTCGGTCAGCACGTTGGCCAGGGCCAGCTCCCGCATGGCGCCCCGGTCGCGGTCCACCCGCTTGCGGTAGTTCGCGTACTCCGCCTGGAGCCGCTGCAGATCGGCCGTCCGCTCGGCGAGCTGCTCCTTCAGTGTGTCCATCTCCTTGCTTTCACCCGTCCCGCCGGACTGGCCCGGCGGCGCCTCGGCGGCCTGGCCGGTTCCGGAGTCCGCGGGCGCCTCCGGCCCCGGGCCGGGGGCGGAGCCAGCCGGCTCCGCACCCGTCCCTGACCGGTGACCCGCGTCGTCCGCCCGGGCCTGACCGCCCGGCTGGGAGACCGCGTGCTTGCCCCAGGTCCGGTCCGGCTCTCTCACCTGACCGGTCACGGGGTCGATACGCCGGTGATCGTGGATCACCGGCCCGTTGCCGTGTTCCTCAGGTGAGTTCATCAAGCCGCGCCGCCCTCGCGGGTGGCCTCGGGACCCTCGTCGACGATCTCCGCGTCCACCACGTCGTTGTCGCTGTCGGTGGCCGTGCTGCCATCGGCGGCCGCATCGGCGCCACTGGCCTGCTGCTCAGCCTGCGCCTGGGCGTAGATCGCGCTGCCCATCTTCTGGCTGACCTGCGAGGCCTTCTCGCTGGCCTCGCGGATGGTGTCGGTGTCGGTGCCCTCGAGCGCCTTCTTCAGGTCGCCGATGGCCGACTCCACCTCGGACCGCACGTCGTCCGGCACCTTCTCGGCGTTCTCAGCCAGGAACTTCTCGGTGGTGTACACCAGGGTGTCGGCCCGGTTGCGGACCTCGGCCTCCTCGCGCCGCTGCCGGTCTTCCTCGGCGTACTGCTCGGCGTCCCGGACCATCTTGTCGATGTCGTCCTTGCCCAGCGCCGAACCACCGGAGATGGTGACCGACTGCACCTTGCCCGTGCCCAGGTCCTTGGCGGTCACGTTCACGATGCCGTTGGCGTCGATGTCGAACGCCACCTCGACCTGCGGCACCCCACGGGGCGCGGGGGCGATGCCGGCCAGCTCGAACATGCCGAGCTTCTTGTTGTACGCGGCGATCTC
>DASWVA010000159.1:0-5426 GCA_036401415.1 Streptosporangiaceae bacterium | reverse complement strand
CCGTCCGTGACCCTGAACACCGGCGCGTACCCGTGACCGATCAGGTACACCTTGGTCGCGTCGACGTTCAGCGGGTGGTTGACCTGCAGGCTGTAGTGCCGGGTGGCGCCGCCGGGCTGAGCGGTGTAGCTGACGCGCGCGTCGAACACCGACGGCTGGCCCAGGTCCGGCCCGGACATGACGTAGCTGGCGTCGAACTTGTCCAGGGTGAGGCTGAACGGGGCCAGGTCGCCCGCGGTGACGAAGTGCCCGGGATGGAAGGCGTCCAGGTCGGTCACGGTGTCCGCGAAGCTGCTGCCTTCCACCATCAGCCGGTCGGCCTTGTAGCCAAATAGGCCACCGAGGCTGACCGAGATCAGCACACCCATCAGCGCGAGATGGAACAGCAGGTTACCGGCCTCCCGGCGGTACCCCTTCTCGGCCGACAGCCAGCCGTCGCCCCGGTTCAGCCGGAAGCGCCGGCCGGCCAGGAACGCGGCCGCCGCGTCCGCCGCCTCACCGGGGCTGAGCCCGGTCTGGTAGCGAGCCGAGTTCGGCAGCCGGGCCAGGTTGCGCGGGGCCCGCGGCGGCAGCGCCCGGGCCGAGCGGGCCAGCCGGTACGCGCGGGGCAGCACGCAGCCGGCCAGCGAGACGAACAGCAGCAGGTAGATCGCCGCGAACCAGGGCGCCGCGAACACGTTGAACAGGCCGAGATCGTTCAGGAACGGGGCCAGCGACGGGTGCGCGGTGTAGTACTGCTGCACCGAGGCCGGGTCGATGCCGTCCTGGGGCAGCAGGGAGCCGGGCACGCTGGCCAGCGCGAGCAGGAACAGCAGGACGAGCGCGATCCGCATCGAGGTGAGCTGCCGCCAGCCCCAGCGGGCCCACGCGGCGGCACCGAAGTGACCATCGGCCGGGCGCGGGACCGGGGCGTCGGCCGCGTCGCGCTCGCCGATGGCCGTTTCCGGCGACTGCGGGTCCGGCGACTGCGGGTCCGGGGTCAGGTCCGGCCCGGTCCCAGGGGGACCGGGCTGGGGCGTGTGAACGTCGGTCATCGGCTCAGGTCCCCGCGGTCAGCCGGGACAAGATGGTGCTGAGGCCACCGGTGCTGACCGTGCCGATGACCCGCCCGGCGACGCGATCGTGCTGGTCGATCACCAGCGTGCTCGGAATCGCGGCCGCCGACGCGGCGCCGCGGAAGCTGAGCGCGATCTGGTCGCTGGGGTCGTTCAGGCTCGGGTAGCCGATGCTGAAATTCTGCACGAAGGCCTGCGCGGCCGGGGTCGAGTCGCGGATGTCGACGCCGACGAACCGGACCCCCCTGGCCTGGTACTGCTGGGACAGCACCTCCAGCGTGGGAGCCTCCTTACGGCAGGGCGCGCACCAGGATCCCCAGAAGTTCAGCACGATCACGTGGCCGCGGTACGAGCTGAGGCTGAGCTTGCGGCCGGACAGGGTGGTACCGGACACGGCCGGGGCGGCCGTCCGGTGACCAGCCTGGTAGTACGTCGCCGTGCCGTCGCCGGCCACGAAGTTGGTGCCGTTGCCGGCCGGGGAGGTGGCCGCGGTCCGCCCGCCGCAGGCCGCCATGCCGCACACGCCGATGATCGCCGCCGCGGTGACGCTCACCATGCGGCGGTAAGGGGACAACGATGCGGGGAACAGCGGTGCGATCTCCCGGTTCCAGAAACTCCTACAGTTTGTAGTAAACCTATTGTGCAGTACCGCCGGGACTCCCCTGACGGCGGGCCGGCTCGGCATAGGTCACGTCGGTGATGGTGTCGCCGGTGAATGTGATGCTCGTCACGCTGGCCAGCGCGCACTCGCGGCTCCGGGGGTTGTGCCACAGCCGCTTGCCTTCCACGCTGCGGCGGGTCACCCAGATCGGCAGCTGATGGCTGACGCAGACGGCCTCGTGCCCCCGGGCGGCATCCCGCGCGCCGGCCACGGCGGCCAGGACCCGCTGCACGACCAGCCGGTAGGGCTCGCCCCACGACGGCGTGAACGGGTTGCGCAGGTACCACCAGTGCCGGAGACGCTTCAGGGAGCCGTCACCGACCCCGAAGACCAGACCTTCAAAATGGTTCCACGGCTCGATCAGCCGGTCATCGACTAGGGGTTCCAGGCCGAACCGCTCGACCAGTGGCTCCGCGGTTTCCCGGGCCCGCTCCAGCGGCGACGTGATGATGGCCACCACGTCCCGCTCGGCCAGGTAGCTGGCTGCGGCCTTGGCCATCATCCGGCCGTCCTCGGACAGCCGGAACCCGGGTATCCGCCCGTAGATCACGCCCGTCGGATTTTCCACCTCACCGTGCCGGAGCAGGTGAACAACGGTGGTGTCGGCGGCCTGGCCTGGGGTTGACGCCCCGGCCGCGGCCGCGCCGGCGGGACTAGGTGACTCGTCACTCATCGCTGCGCCAGCTTACCGGCCACGGCTGTGGCCCGGTGCCGATGAGGGGCGGGCGGGTGGTGAGGGGTCAGGCGAGGACCTGGGCGGCGGCCCGGGCGGCGGCGGGCAGGGCGGCGGCGATGCGGGCGATCGCGGCGGCGTCGTGAGCGGCGGAGAGGAACCAGGCCTCGAACGGGGAAGGAGGCAGGTAGACCCCGCCGTCCAGCATGGCGTGGAAGAACGCGGCATAGGCGGCGGACGACTGAGCGCGGGCGTCGTCGAAGTTCCGCACCGCGGTGTCACGGCCCAGGAACACCGAGAACAGGCTGCCGGCCGTCTGCAGGTGGTGCTCGGCGCCGGCGGCGGCCAGGGCCTCGGTGGCCAGCTTGGCGACCAGGCCGGCGGCCTCGTCCACCCGGCCGTAGACCTCGGGGGTGCAGGCCCGCAGGGTGGCCAGCCCGGCCGCGGTGGCCAGCGGGTTACCGGACAGCGTGCCCGCCTGGTAGACGGGACCGGTCGGGGCCAGCCGGTCCATGATCTCGGCCCGGCCGCCGAACGCGGCCGCGGGCAGCCCGCCTCCCATGACCTTGCCGAACGTCGTCAGGTCACCGGCCACGCCGTCGCGGCCGTACCAGCCGGAGGGGGTGACGCGGAAGCCGGTCAGCACCTCGTCCATGATCAGCAGCGCGCCGTGCGCGGCACAGATCGCGGCCAGCGCCTCGTTGAACCCGGGGGCGGGCGGCACCACGCCCATGTTGGCCGGGCACGCCTCGGTGATCACACAGGCGATCTGGTCGCCCCGGTCGGCGAACGCCGAGCGGACCGCGGCCTGGTCGTTGTAGGGCAGCACGATCGTGTCACTGGCGGACGCGCCGGTGACGCCGGGTGAATCGGGCAGGGCGAAGGTGGCGACCCCGGAGCCGGCCGCGGCCAGCAGCGCGTCCACGTGGCCGTGATAGCAGCCCGCGAACTTGATCACCAGCGGCCGGCCGGTGAACCCGCGGGCCAGCCGGAGCGCCGACATCGTGGCCTCGGTGCCCGAGTTGACCAGGCGCACCTTCTCGGCCGGGGTCCGGTCCGCGATCTCTTCGGCCAGCTCGACCTCCCGGGGGGTCGCGGCGCCGAAGGACGTGCCATCCGCGGCCGCGTCCCGCAGGGCGGCCACCACCGCGGGGTGGGTGTGCCCGAGGATCATCGGGCCCCAGGAGCACACCAGGTCGACGTACTCGCGGCCGTCCACGTCGGTGAGGTAGGGACCGGAGCCCGAGGCGATGAAGCGCGGCGTCCCGCCCACCGAGCCGAACGCCCGGACCGGGGAGTTGACGCCGCCCGGCGTGACCGCGCTGGCCCGCCTGAACCATTCCGCCGAACGATCGCCAGCGGCCGGGACGTACAGCGGGGTCCCCCCGGTGGCGGAGCTCACGACAGCTCAGCCTCCCCGCACGCGTCAACCAGGAACTCCAGCAGCCGGAGCGCGTCCGGGAGCGGGTGGTCCGCCGGGTCCCGGACCCAGCGGGACACGCCACCGGGGCCGTCGGTTCCGGGGCCCGCGGCCGACGGCGGGGCCAGCACGTAGCTGTCCCGGCAGTGCCAGCGCAAGCTGCCACGACCGGTGACGTTCTCCGGCTCGCAGTCCAGCCGGCAGGACCACCACTCCTCCTCGTCGACCGGGGCGCCGCGGGTGGTGACGAAGAACAGCATGCGGCCACCGGCCTCGCCGACCGGGCCCGACCCGCTCCCCGCCGCCTCGATCGCAGTCAGGGCGGCCATACCGACCGGGGCCGGGACGTCGAGCACGTCGAAGACCCGCCCGGTGACCAGGATGACGGGCGCTTCGGGGCGGGCCGCCCACCAGCGCGCGATGGTGGGCGTGTCCACGGTGGCCTGCATCTGCCAGGTCGGGGAGACCGGATGGGCGCCAGGCGCCGGGCAGCCCACCCGGTCGCAGGAGCAGGCGCGGCCGCTCGTGAGGCTGTCGGCGGCCAGGTGGGCCCCTACGCACACCGGCCAGCCGAGCTCCGCGTAGCTGATCGCCGCCTGCCCGAGCGGGTCACGCTGGCGGTCCCGGTCCGCCGCCTTCCGGCGGCCACGGCGCCGCACCACGTCGAGCATCGGCGAGCTCCTGCCCGGGAGGCCGTCCCCGGCGCTCCTCATCGAATGTGATCTATCGTAGGGCCTGGCCCGCACCCCGTCCGGGGCATTGGCACAGGCCGGGCCGAGCTGTGACCTACCGCTCCTTGCCGCTGGTCACCGCGCGCGCAGGCGCCGGGCCACCTCGGCCGCCCAGTAGGTGAAGATGATGCCGGCCCCGGCCCGCCGGATGCCGGTCAGGGTCTCCATGATGATCCGCTCCCGGTCCACCCAGCCGTGGGCGGCGGCCGCTTCGACCATCGCGTACTCCCCGCTGACCTGGTAGGCGGCCACCGGCACGTGGACGGTGTCGGCCACCCGGCGGACGATGTCCAGGTACGGCAGGGCGGGCTTGACCATGACCACGTCCGCACCCTCCTCGATGTCGAGCAGCACCTCGCGCAGGGCCTCATCGGAGCCGGGCGGGTCCTGCTGGTAGGACGCGCGGTCACCGAACTGCGGGGCGCACTCCGCGGCGTCACGGAACGGCCCGTAGAAGCCGGACGCGTACTTGACCGAGTAGGCGCAGATGGCGACGTCGTCGTAGCCGGCCCCGTCCAGGGCGGACCGGATCGCGCCGACCTGGCCGTCCATCATGCCGCTGGGCGCCACCATGTGGACGCCCGCCGAGGCCTGGGCGACCGCGATCGCCGCGTACCGTTCCAGGGTGGCGTCGTTGTCCACGTCGCCGGCCGGGGTGAGCAGGCCGCAGTGGCCGTGGTCGGTGTACTCGTCCAGGCACAGGTCGGCCAGGAGCACGGTCCGGTCGCCGACCTCGGCGGCCAGGTCCCCGAGCGCGAGCTGGACGATGCCGGCCGGGTCGTCGGCGGCCGAGCCCCGGCTGTCCTTGACCGCGGGTATGCCGAACAGGATGATCCCGCCGACGCCCGCGTCCACCGCCTCGACCGCCGCCTTGCGCAGGCTGTCC
>DASWVA010000158.1:0-3545 GCA_036401415.1 Streptosporangiaceae bacterium | reverse complement strand
ACGGGAGGTGCCGATGCCGGAACCACAGACCGGGCCGCCGGGGACCAGCCGGGCCGATCACACCGTCGCGGAATGGCGGCTGGCCGGGGAACACCGCGACGCCACCCGGGCCACCGCCTGCCTGGCCGGCCACGTGGTGCTGATCTCCCCGCTGACCGCGCAGTTCACCTTTGACGGCCGGGACCGCGTCGCAGACGTGCTGATCGCGGGTTTCGAGGTCATCGACGACATCCGCTACCACACCGAGGTTGGTGACGACCGGACCCGGGCGCTGTTCTACCGCGGCCGCTGCGGCCAGCAGTTGCTGGAGGAAGCACAACTGCTCCGGCTCAACCACGAGGGCCTGATCACCGAGATCACCCTGTTCGGGCGCCCGCTGCCCGGCCTGACCGCGGTGATGCGCCGGATCGGCCCGATCATCTTGCGCCGCCAGGGCCGGCCCCGGCTCGGCGGCCTGCTCGGCGCGGCCACCCTGCCGCTGCACGCGCTGACCAGCTCCGGTGAGCGGCACCTGGCACCGCTGGCCGATCCCCGCCGACCCCCGGGCTTCCGGCTGCGCCGCCGTGCTCACCCTTGACGACGTCGCCCGTCTCGCGATGGCCCTGCCCGAAGTCACCGAGACGGAGCGCCGCGGTAACCGGACCTGGAACGTGGCCGGCCGGCCCTTTGCCTGGGAGCGCCCGTTCAGCCAGGCCGACCTGAAACGTTTCGGTGACCAGGCCCCGCCCAGCGGTCCCATCCTGGCCATCCGCACCGAGGACCTGACCGAGAAGGAAGCGCTGCTCGCCGCCCACCCGGACTGCTTCTTCACCATTTCGCACTTCGACGGCTACGCGGCGATCCTGATTCGGCTGTCCGCCGCCGTCCGGCCCGTGCTCCGCGAAGCCCTCGCCGACGGCTGGCTGGCCCGCGCCCCGGCCCACCTCGCCCGGCAGTTCGCCCGCCGCCTGCCGCCCTGAGCCCCCAGCCCCGGCCCCGGCCCCGGCCAGACTCTGATAACAGCAAGAGGTGCCGATGGTCACCCATCCCGCCGGGCCAGACCCGGGGTCAGGCTGACGGGTCACCGGGGATGACCAGGCCGGTTTCGTAGGCCAGGATGGCGGCCTGGACCCTGTCGCGCAGGCCCAGCTTGGCCAGCAGGTTACCGACGTGCGTCTTGACGGTGGCATCACTGACGAACAGGCTGCTGGCGATCTCGGCGTTACTGCGCCCGCGGGCCAGCAGCATCAGGACGTCCCTCTCCCGTGCGGTCAGCGAGGCCAGCCGGGCCGGGGACGGGGCCGCCTCCGGCGGCCGGCGGGCGAACGCCTCGATCAGGCGCCGGGTCACCGACGGGGCCAGCAGGGCGTCACCGGCCGCGGCCGCGCGGACCGCGGCGATCAGGTCGTGCCGCGGCGAGTCCTTGAGCAGGAAGCCGCTGGCCCCCGCGCGCAGCGCCTCGTACACGTAGTCGTCCAGGTCGAAGGTGGTCAGGATGACCACCTTGGGTGGCGGGCCCGCGCCCGGCCGGGCCGCGCCGGTGATCAGCCGGGTCGCGGCCAGGCCGTCCATGCCCGGCATCCGGATGTCCATCAGCACCACGTCCGGGCGGGTGGCGGCCACCGCGGCCACCGCGGCCTCGCCGTTGGCCGCCTCGCCCGTCACGGTGATGGCGTCGGCGGCGTCCAGAATGACGCAGAACCCGGACCGCACCAGTTCCTGGTCATCGACCACCAGGACCCGGATCGGCGATGGTGAGCCAGCCATCGGGGCGGTCATCGGGCCGGCAGCCGGGCGGTGACGCAGAAGCCGCCCGCCGCCGTCGGCCCCAGGGAGAGCTGGCCGCCGCACGAGGCGACCCGTTCGGCGATGCCGGCCAGCCCCAGCCCCGTCCCGTCGGGCCCCGGCCCGGCCAGCCCGGCCACGGCCGGGCCCCGGCGCGGGCCGGAGTCGGCCACGGACACGGTGACGTGCCCCGGTTCGTACGTCACGGTGACGGTGGCCCGGGCCGTGCGGGCGTGCCGGATGGTGTTGGTCAGAGCCTCCTGAACGATGCGGAACGCGGTCAGGTCGACGCCGGGCGCCAGCCGGGCCGGCGTGCCGCGGGCGTCGAAGCTGACCTCCAGGCCGGCCCCGCGGACCTGGTCGAGCAGACCGCCCAGCTCGTTCAGGGACGCCGACGGAGCGGTCTCCAGCTGCTCCGATGGGGTGCGCAGCACCCCGAGCAGGCGCCGCAGCTCGGTCAGTGCGGCCCGGGCGGTGTCGGAGATGATGTCGGCCGAGCGCTGAGCCTTGTCCGGCTGAGCCGGCAGCAGCGACGCGGTCGCCTCCGCCTGCACCGCCATCAGGCTGACGTGGTGGGCCACCACGTCGTGCAGCTCGCGGGCGATCTTGGCGCGCTCCTGAGCCGCGGCCCGGGACGATTGCCGGTCCAGCTCGGCTTCGGCCCGGGTGGCGCGGTCCTGCGCCGCGGCCAGGCTGGCCCGGCGGGCGCGGGTCAGCACCCCCGCCACCCCCGCGGTGAGGAAGATGAAGCCCTGAGTGATCGCGTCGTACGGCTCGCTGTGGCCCGGCGCGGCCAGCGACACCGACACTCCCGCCGCCACGCCCGCGGTGACGATCCACCGCCACACCGCCCCGGACCGGTCCATGACCGTGTAGTACGCGATGGCCGGCCCGAGCGGGAACGGCGCGAACCCGAATCCGGCCTGATCGTAGGTGACGCGGGCCGCCCCGATGAGCAGAGAGATCGGCACCGGGTACACCCGGCGGCCGAGCAGGGGCAGTCCCTGCAGCGCGACCAGCGCGATGGCCAGCCACAGCGGGTGCAGCGACCCCCGGTACGGCAGCAGCGACAAGATGCTGACCACGCCCAGCGCGGCGCCCAGCGCCCCGTCCTGCAGTAGTTCCTGGCGCCGCACGGTGAGACGCGCCGCCCGCGCGGTCAGCAGCTGCGGGAACCTGCTGAGCGGGGCGGCGGGGGTGTGCTGCACGACCCCGATGCTACGGCGCACCCCTGGCACGCGGATCAGCCGCGCGGGGGAGCGGCCGGCTCCCCCCGGCGGGGTAGCCGGGCCGGCGACCGGGGCCGCGGGTGCGACCTGCGGAGGAGCGGAAGGATCGTCCAGCGGCCCGATGTGCCGGCGGAGGTCATCCCGGCACGATCAATGCATGCTCACTACCGGTGTCCCGCCCCGTCTCACCCTGCGGCCGCCCCGCCCCGCCGGACCCGCCACCACCGGCTGGGTCGCGCTGATCGCGGCGGCCGCCTTCGGGCTGGAACTGGCGCTCAGCGCCCGTTACGGCTACGTCCGCGACGAGCTGTACTTCCTGGCCGCCGGGCACCATCTGGCCTTCGGCTACGTCGATCAGCCGCCGCTCACCCCGCTGCTGGCCCGTCTCGGCCAGCTCGCCACCGGGAACACGCTGGCCGGATTCCGGGTGCTGCCCGCGCTCGCGCTGGTCGCGCTGATCCTGGCCACCGCGGCCATGAGCCGCCGGCTCGGCGCGGGCCGGGCCGGCCAGATCCTGGCCGCGCTGGCCACCGCGACCTGCGGGGAATTCCT
>DASWVA010000157.1:0-6178 GCA_036401415.1 Streptosporangiaceae bacterium | reverse complement strand
TGATGTCGGCCTCGGGAATGATGCCGCCGCCGAACACCGTGATGTCGGCCGCGTCGCGCTCGGCGAGGATCTCCAGCACCCGGGCGAACAGCGTCAGGTGCGCGCCGGACAGGACGGACAGGCCGATCGCATCCGCGTCTTCCTGGATGGCCGCGGCGACAATCTGCTCCGGGGTCTGGTGCAGGCCGGTGTAGATCACCTCGACCCCGGCGTCCCGCAGCGCCCGCGCCACCACCTTGGCCCCGCGGTCGTGACCGTCCAGGCCGGGCTTGGCGATGACGACCCGGATGCTGCCCATCCACCAGCCTCCAGTGCTAGAGCTTTTCCAGTGGGGCGTACCGCAACACCAGGTGTTTTACCCCATACTCGGAGCCGAAATCGATCTTGGCCTCGGCGCGGTCCCCGGCGCCGTCCACCGACTGCACCGTGCCCAGCCCGAATTTGTCGTGGGTGACCATGTCCCCGGGGGACAGCGCGGGCACGTTGCGGTTGCCGGGCGAGGCCACGCCCGGCCGCTGGGCGGCCCGCTCCATGGCCGGCGGAGTCGCGGTGCGCTCGTCCCGGCGCCACTCCAGCAGCCCCTCGGGGATCTCCCCCAGGAAGCGGGACTGGCGGTGGAACGACGGCTTCCCCCACCACATCCGGGCGATGGCCCGGGTCAGGTAGAGCCGCCGCATGGCCCGGGTGATCCCGACGTAGGCCAGCCGCCGCTCCTCCTCGAGTTCCTTCTCGTCAGTCGCGGACCGCTGGTGCGGGAACACGTCCTCTTCCATGCCGGTGAGGAACACCACCGGGAACTCCAGGCCCTTGGCCGTGTGCAGGGTCATGAGGGTGACCAGGCCGCCGCGCTGCTCCCCCTCCGGGATCTGGTCGGCGTCGGCCACCAGCGAGACCTGCTCCAGGAAGTCGCCCAGCGTCCCCTCCGGGTGCTGGCCATCGAACTCGCGGGCCACCGAGACCAGCTCGGCCAGGTTCTCCACCCGGCTCGCGTCCTGCAGGTCGGCCGACTCCTCCAGCGCGGTCTGGTACCCGCTGCGGTCGAGCACGGCCTCGGCGACGTCGGCCACCGGATGGTCCGCGGCCAGTTCACGCAGCCCGTCGAGCAGCGCATTGAACCGGCTGATGGCCTGGGCGGAGCGGCTGGCCAGGCCGGGCACGTCGTCCGGCCGGGCCAGCGCGGCCGCGAACGTGATCCGCTCCCGCTGGGCGAATGCGGCCACGTAGTCCTCGGCCCGGTCGCCGATGCCCCGCTTGGGCACGTTGAGAATGCGGCGCAGCGACACCTCGTCGGCGGGGTTGGCGATCAGCCGCAGGTAGGCGAGCAGGTCCCGGACCTCGCGGCGCTCGTAGAACCGCACCCCGCCGATCACCTTGTACGGCATGCCGACCCGGATGAAGACCTCCTCGAACACCCGGGACTGGGCGTTGGTCCGGTAGAAGACGGCCACATCACCGGGGGTGGCCTCGCCGGTGTCGGTGAGCCGGTCCACCTCCTCAGCCACGAACGCGGCCTCGTCGTGCTCGCTGTCGGCCACGTATCCGGTGATGAGCGGGCCGGCGCCCTGGTCGGACCACAGGTTCTTGGGCTTGCGGCTGGCGTTGCGGGACACCACCGCGTTCGCCGCGGACAGGATGTTCTGGGTGGAGCGGTAGTTCTGCTCCAGCACGATGACCCGGGCGTCGGGGAAGTCCTGCTCGAACTCCACGATGTTGCGGATGGTGGCACCACGGAAGGCGTAGATCGACTGGTCCGCGTCGCCGACCACGCACAGCTCGGACTTGTCCTGCTCGTGGGCGCCGACCAGCTCGCGGACCAGGACGTACTGCGCGTGGTTGGTGTCCTGGTACTCGTCCACCAGCACGTGCCGGAACCGCTGCCGGTACTCGGCCGCGACCACGGGGAAGGCCTGGAACAGGAACACCGTGTTCATGATCAGGTCGTCGAAGTCCATGGCGCCGGCGTCGGTCAGCCGCCGCTGGTACTCGGCGTAGGCCTCGGCCAGCCCCTTCTCGCGGGCGGTCTGGGCCCGGGAGGCGAACGTCTCGTAGTCGACGAGCTCGTTCTTGAGGTTGGACACCTGGCCGTGCAGCGCCTTCGGCGGGAACTGCCGCGCGTCCAGTTCCAGCTCCCGGCAGACCATGGCCATCAGCCGCTGGGAGTCGGCCTGGTCGTAAATGGAGAACGAGGACGGGTAACCGAGCCGCTTGGCCTCGCGGCGGAGAATCCGCACGCAGGCGGAGTGGAAGGTCATCACCCACATCGCCCGGGACCGCGCACCGACCAGCTGGGCCACCCGGGAGGCCATTTCGCCGGCCGCCTTGTTGGTGAAGGTGATGGCCAGGATCTCGCCCGGCGCCGCGTCCCGCTCCGCCAGCAGGTAGGCGATCCGGTGGGTCAGGACCCGGGTTTTGCCTGAACCGGCGCCGGCCACGATCAGCAGCGGGCTGCCAGCGTGGATCACAGCCGCACGCTGTTGCGGGTTCAGCCCGTCCAGGAAGGATTCAGCAGCCGTTGCGGTCACCAGGACAGCGTAGGCGCTGACCCCGACAACTGAGGCGTCATCGCGCCCGCCTGCGGGCCGCCTGCCGGCGCGCGGCCAGAGCCTGGCCGGGGGGCCGATGACTACTGGTTCGAGCCGAACCGATACCCTTAGCTCTTTTTGTGACCTATGCCTTAATTATTCATGAATACGTGTACGGGTTACAGCCCCTCTAGATACTTTGAGCGGGCCCCGGGACCACAGTCCTGCCCCTGCTGGCGGCACCGGAGGCCAGGATCGACCGCCTCTCGCCAAGGGTAAGGATGCCTAACACCAACGGTAAAGGCGCTGATGGACGGCGCGGCCCCTCCATACGCCGCCCGCTGTACCTCCTCGTCGCGGTCCCCCTGCTGACGGTGCTCGGCCTGTACGGCTTCGTGCTGTACACCACGGTCGGAGACGCCATCAACCTGGACCGGGCGCCGGCCCTCATCAACGCGACCTCGGTGCCCGCCGCGCAGTTCAACATCAACATCCAGAACGAGCGCAAGGCGTCGATGGTCTTCCTGGCCGCCCCGACCGCGGCCAGCATGGCCCAGCTGACCGCGGCGCAGAACGCCACCACCGCGGCCTTCCCGTCGTTTCAGGCCAAGATGACCGGCGCGGCCACCACCGACGCGGCCACCACTGCCGAGCTGACGGTCATCCACCAGATGCTGGCCAGCATCCAGGGCCTGAGCAAGATCCGCCCGGCCATTACGGCCCGGGCCATCGACCCGGCCAGCGTGTTCGGGGCGTTCAGCAACGTCCTGACCGAGGAGCTGCAGCTCTTCGTCAAGGAGAACGCCAGCCTGACCAACGCGCCCGCCGCCACCAGTTCGCTGGCCGTGATCAACAGCACCGAGTCGGGCGAGTTCATGAGCCAGGAAGACGCGCTGGTCTCGGCGTCGCTGGCCGCGCACCGGCTGACCCCGGACGTCCGGGTCCAGGTGACCCAGCTGGCGGGGGCGCGGCAGGCCATGCTCCAGGCGACCACCAGCCGGCTCAGCCCCGCCGACCTGGCCGTGTTCAGCGCCCAGATGAACAGGTACGCGCCGGCCTCGGTCCAGTCCAGCCTGACCCAGCTGGAGGACGCGGTCGCGGCCGACACCACCCCGCTCCCGCCGTTCACCGCGGCCCAGTGGGACCCGGTGCTGAAGTCGATGTCGACCGGCGTCTTCTTCGGCGGCGTGGGCGCGGTGCGGAACCAGGTGAGCCATGACCACCAGATCACCAACGCCGCGTGGCGGCGGGTGGCGCTGTCCGGAGGCCTAGGCCTGCTCGGCCTGATCCTGTCCGTGCTGCTGTCGGTGCTGATCGGCCGCAGAATCGTCCGGCGCCTGGACCGGCTGCAGGGCTCGGTGGAGACGCTGGCCAACCAGGAGCTGCCGGATGTGGTGGCCCGGCTCCGCCGCGGCGAGGACGTACCCGTCGAGCAACTGGCCAGCACGACCTCGGACCTGGGCAAGGACGAGATCGGCCGGGTCGGGCGCGCCTTCGACGCCGCCCGGCGGACCGCGGTGGAGGCGGCCGTCGGCGAAGCCCGGATGCGCCGCGGGATCAACGACGTGTTCCGGAACCTGGCCCGCCGCAACCAGTCGCTGCTGCACCGCGAGCTGAACGTGCTGGACGGCATGGAACGGCGCATTACCGACCCGGAGACGCTCGAGGACCTGTTCCGGCTCGACCACCTGACGACCAGGATGCGCCGCCACTCCGAAGGCCTGATCATCTTGTCCGGGGCCGCCCCCGGCCGCGGCTGGGTGCACCCGGTCCGCATGGTCGACGTGCTGCGGGCCGCGGCGGCCGAGGTCGAGGACTACTCACGGGTCACGGTGACCACACCGTCCCAGGCCGCGCTGACCGGGCCGGCCGTGGCCGACGTCATCCACCTGCTGGCCGAGCTGATCGAGAACGCGACCACGCTGTCGCCGCCGTTCACGCCGGTGCGGGTGTCCGGTGACATGGTGGCCAGCGGGTTCGCGGCCGAGGTCGAGGACCGCGGCCTGGGGATGAGCGAAGCGCGGTACGCCGAGCTCAACCAGCGGCTGGCCGAACCGCCCGAGTTCGACGTATTCAACAGCGAGCAACTGGGCCTGTTCGTGGTGGGCCAGCTGGCCAAGCGGCACGGCATCAAGGTCACGCTGCGCCCGTCGCCCTACGGCGGTACCTCCGCCATCGCGCTGATCCCGACGTCACTGGTCGGGACCGACGAAGGTTTCATCGAGGGCTTGCCCGCGGGAGCGTCCGCCGCCACGTCGGCCTTCCCGGTTCAGCAGGAGCCGGGCACCTCCGCTCCGCCAGAGCCCGCGCAGCTCACCGGCACCCCGGCCTGGGGGGCCCTGCCCCAGGGGAACGGCCAAGGGAACGGCCACGGGCCGAATGGCACTCCGGCCGCCGTCCTGCCGGACGGACCTGATGACCCGTTCGAGTCCTACCCCGGCCACGTTGGCGCCCCGGCCTTCGGCTGGATGACCCCGCCCGCCGAGCGCTCGCCGTTCGATGACCGGGGCGAGGCGCCTCCGTTCGGCACGGTCAGCGACGGCCCGGCCGAAACCGAGACCGGCCTGCCGTGGCCGTACGACCGCCCGGCACCGGCCGGCGCCGGGACACCGTCGCTCACGCCGAGCGAGTCGTTCGAGCCGAGTGAGCCACCGCGCCCGTCGTTCACCCCGAACGAGTCGTTCACCCCGAACGAGTCGTTCACCCCGATCGGGTCGTTCGAGCCGAGTGAGCCGCCGCGCCCGTCGTTCACGCCGAGCGAGTCGTTCGAGCCGCCTTTCCAGGCGCAGCAGGCCCAGCAGGCGCAGTACGAGCCGCAGGCGGGTGAGCCGGCCTACCCGGCCGCGGAGAACCTGCCGCCCGCCCCGCGGGCCGATTCGGGGCCGTCGCTGCCGGTGCGCCGCCGGAGCACGAACAACCCGGATTCGCCCCTGCCGCAGTTCACGCCGTTCAGCGACGAACAGCCGCAGTTCGCGCCGGAACCGGCCTCCGATGGGGGTCTCGGGGACGTTGACGAGTCCTACAAGGGGCTGCCCCGGCGAGTGCGGCAGGCGAACCTGGCCCCGCAGTTGCGGGATGCCCCGGCGACCACGGGCAGCGCGGCGGCGGCTGCTTCCGCCGACAACGTGGCCAACCGATCGCCCGACGACATCCGCAGTGCCCTGTCCGCCATGCAGCGGGGCTGGCAGCAGGGCCGCAGCGTGACGACCGAGGGCGCGACCCCCGACGACAGCACCGGCCAGGGGACGGCCGGCCGCGAAGGGGAGAGCGTCAGCGACGACGAAACCCACGGGGAGACCGATGACCACACCTGACCGAAATCCCGGGGGCGACTGATGACTCCGCACTACGTCAGCCAGGGCAGCGAGCTCAGCTGGTTGCTTGATGACCTGGTCAAGCGCGTACCACAGGTCAGCAAGGCGGTGATGCTGACCCAGGACGGCCTGGCCATCGGCGCCAGCGCTGCGCTGTCCCGCGAAGACGCCGAGCACCTGGCGGCACTGGCGGCCGGCTTCCAGAGCATGGCCCGCGGGACGGGTCAGCACTTCGGTGGCGGCCGGGTCCGGCAGACCATCATCGAGATGGAATCCGCGTTCCTGTTCGTGAGCGCGGCCGGCCAGGGCACCTGCCTGGCCGTGCTGAGTACCGGCGACGCC
>DASWVA010000156.1:0-5905 GCA_036401415.1 Streptosporangiaceae bacterium | reverse complement strand
GCCACCGGGCAGAACAGGTCACGCAGCTCGCCGTTGACCCGGGCCGCGATCACCGCGTGCTCACCGGGCTGCTGGTCACCCAGCCCGGCCCCGGCCAGTGCGGCACCCGCCGTCGTGGCCGCCTCGACCACGTGCTCGCGTCCGGCGAGAGTGACACGAAGCTGCTGGGTCGACACGGCGGTACTCCTTGGCGCGGTTACGGATGAGCGGGGACTTCCCCGGTCCCGATGCTATCGGTGCGCGCCGGGTGGCGTGTCAGCTCCGCAGGGCCGCCAGGTCGAGCAGATCGGTGAGGATCTCGTCGTAGTGGTGGTGCTCCAGGCTGAGGTGGCCCTCGCCCGGCAGCAGGTGGACCCGGGCGCCGGGAAGGTGGGCGCCCAGCCACTGACCGTGCGCGAACGGCACCATGCGGTCCTGGTCGCCCTGCCAGACCGAGACCGGGGCGGGCGGGTCGTCCGGGTCGGGCACGCCGGCGACCGGTGAGGGGTGGCGGCCGAACTCAAAGCCCCAGTCGCTGACGAACGCCATGTCGTCCTCGTACCAGCCGGCGATGCCACGGGCCACCGCGGCGCGCAGGGACGCGGCCATGTAATCGGCGTACTCCCCGGTCAGGACGGCCTTGTCGGCGTCGTCGATCAGGCCGCCCAGGCCGGTGATGATGTCACCGCCGGTGACCGCGCCCAGCGCCCCCGCTTCCTTTTCCAGGAACGCGGTGAGGTCACCCGGGCCGCTTTCCGCCGCGCCGAATTCCTCGATGTTCTCCGGGCCCATCCCGGCCAGCCAGTCCAGGCCGTCGGCGTTGCTGGGCGCGACCCCGGAGATCGACGCCGCCGCCAGGCAACGGCGGGGCAGCAGGTAGGCGCAGGCCAGGGCGTGCGGGCCGCCACCGGAGGTGCCGTGGGTCACGAACGTCTCCGCGCCCAGCGCGTCCAGGACCTCGGCCACGTCTTCGGCCACGTTGGCCACCCGGCGGCCCGGTCGCGGGCTGGACCGGCTGTAGCCAGGCCGGGCCAGGTGGATGACGCGCAAGCCGTGACTGACGGCCTGCTCGGTCGGGGGGTCATAGGGCACCAGGCCGCCGCCGGGCGTGCCGTGGTGGACCACCAGCGGCAGGCCCCCGGGCGGGCCGAGCGCCAGGACTTCAGCGGTCCGGCCATCGGTCAGGGCGATCATCAGTCGCTCAGTCTGCATGCCGTGATCCTCCTACCGGGCCGGGCTGGAGTAAACCCGGTCCGGGCTGAGCAGGACGGCGGCCCGCCGGTCGGACACCATCACCTGGTCGTAGGTGTCCCAGTCGTCGTGGGTGCCGCCCGCCGCGGTGAAGATGTCCCGGAGCAGCCGCCGCAGCCGCTCCGCGTCCACGCCGTCGAGCGGGTCGTCCGGGCCGGCCAGCTGGGCGCCGCCCTCGGCGGTGGCCCACTCCCAGCCCGCCCGGATGGCCACCGTGGCCCGGGGCCGGGCGCGCAGGTTGCCCAGCTTGCGGGTGCCGCCGCGGACGACGAAGCCGACGACCGGGACGCGGGTCAGGGGGTGGGCGAGCACGCCCGCGTTGACCACGGTGGACTGGATGGTCTGGTCCGCGCGCAGCGTGGACACGGTCACCAGGCCGTGCTCGCGCGGGACCAGGCGGGTGAAAGCGGAGAGGTCCGCCGGGCCGGTCATGGCCTCAGTATCTCCCGTACCTGGCGCGCGATCTCGAGATCTTCCCGCGCGGTGAGGACGAACGTGCGAACCGGGGCGCCCGGACCGGTGATGTCGGTATCGCCGTCGGCGTTCGCGTTGCGGGCCTGGTCCACGCGCACGCCGAGAAAGCTCAGCCCGTCCGCGGCCCGGCGCCGGAGGCCGGGGGCGTGCTCACCGACCCCGCCGGTGAACACCAGCGTGTCCAGCCCGTTCAGCGCGGCCGCCATCGACCCGGCCAGGCCGCACAGCCGGTGCAGGTACACCTCCAGGGCCAGGCGCGCCCGCTCGTCGCCGTCCGCTGCGCGGCTGAGCACCTGGCGCATGTCCCCGGTGCCGGCCAGCCCCTTCAGGCCGGAGTCGTGTTCGAGTGCGGCGCCCAGGGCGGCCGGCGCGATCTGGGCGTGCTCGGTCAGCCACAGCACCAGGCCCGGATCGACGGTGCCGGACCGGGTCCCCATGACCAGGCCCTCGAGCGGGGTGAAGCCCATGGTGGTGTCGACCGACCGGCCGTCCCGGACGGCGGCCAGTGAGGCGCCCGACCCCAGGTGGCAGACGACCAGCCGGGCCGGGGTGCGGCCGAGCAGCTCGCTGACCCGGCGGGTGGCGTAGGCGTGCGACAGCCCGTGGAAGCCGTACCGGCGGATCTGCCAGCGCTGCCGCCACTGCTCGGGGAGTGCGTAGGTCGAGGCGGCCGCGGGCATGCGCGAGTGGAACGCGGTGTCGAAGCAGGCCACCGCGGGCAGCCCGGGCAGGGCCTGGCTGACCGCGTCGATGCCCGCCAGCGACTTGGGCTGGTGGAGCGGGGCCAGGTCGGTCAGCTGGCCCAGCTGGGCCCGGACGGCGGCGTCCAGCCGGACCGGCCCGGAGAACTCGCTGCCACCGTGCACCACCCGGTGCCCCACCGCGTCCGCGCTCGCGCCGTCCAGCTGGCCCAGCTCGCGGGCGACTTCGGCGGCGTCGAACTGACCGCCGTGGGTGGTCAGCTCCCTGGCGCCGGCCAGCTGATCGGTGCCGTCCAGCAGGCTCAGCTTGAGCGAGCTGGAGCCGGCGTTGACGACCAGGACGCGCATCAGTACGGCCAGGCCCAGTCGCGGACCTCGGGGGCGTCCTCGCCGTGCTCCCGGGTGTACGCCACGGCCCTCAGCCGGCTGTCG
The DNA here is from genome assembly GCA_036401415.1 of Streptosporangiaceae bacterium. Taxonomy (GTDB): domain Bacteria; phylum Actinomycetota; class Actinomycetes; order Streptosporangiales; family Streptosporangiaceae; genus Bog-532. Next base: position 3,068 of record DASWVA010000156.1, on the reverse strand, counting down.
GTCATCAGCTGGCGGACGTGCCCGGCCCGGGTGGCCAGGCCGGGCACCCGGTCGATGACGTCGATCACCAGGTGGTAGCGGTCCAGGTCGTTGAGCCGGACCATGTCGAACGGCGTGGTGGTGGTGCCGCGCTCCTTGTACCCGCGGACGTGCAGGTTGCCGTGGCCGTGCCGCCGGTAGGCCAGCCGGTGGATCAGCCAGGGGTACCCGTGGAAGGCGAAGATGACCGGCCGGTTGACCGTGAACAACGCGTCGTACTCCGGGTCGGGCATGCCGTGCGGATGCTCGGTCTCGGGCAGCAGCCGCATCAGGTCGACCACGTTGACCACACGGACCTTCAGCTCGGGCAGGTGCTGGCGCAGCAGGTCCACGGCGGCCAGCGTCTCCAGCGCCGGGATGTCGCCGCAGCAGGCCATCACCACGTCCGGCTCGCCGGTGTCGTCGTTGCTGGCCCACTCCCAGATGCCGGCGCCGCGCGTGCAGTGGATGATCGCGTCGTCCATCGACAGCCAGTTGGGCTGCGGCTGCTTGCCCGCCACGATGACGTTGACGTAGTTCTGCGAGCGCAGGCAGTGGTCCGCGGTGGACAGCAGGGTGTTGGCGTCCGGGGGCAGGTACACCCGGACCACCTCGGGCCGCTTGTTCAGCACCACGTCCAGGAAGCCCGGGTCCTGGTGGGAGAACCCGTTGTTGTCCTGCCGCCAGACCAGGGAGGACAGCAGGTAGTTGAGCGAGGAGATGGGCCGCCGCCACTCAATCCGGTTGCACGCCTCGAGCCACTTGGCGTGCTGGTTGAACATCGAGTCGACGATGTGCACGAACGCCTCGTAGCAGTTGAACATCCCGTGGCGGCCGGTGAGCAGGTAGCCCTCGAGCCAGCCCTCGCACTGGTGCTCGGACAGCACCTCCATCACCCGGCCGGTGGGGGCCAGGTCGTTGTCGCCGGGGAAGATCTTCGCGTCGAAGACCCGGTCGGTGGCCTCGAACACGTCCTGTAGCCGGTTGGAGGCGGTCTCGTCCGGGCCCATGAGCCGGAAGGTGGCCGGGTTGCGCCGGATCACGTCCCGCAGCCAGCCGCCGAGCACCTTGGTCCCCTCGGTGGCGCCGGTGCCCTCCTTGACCGGGACGGCGTAGTCGCGGAAGTCGGGCAGGTCCAGGTCGCGGCGGAGCAGGCCGCCGTTGGTGTGCGGGTTGGCGCTCATGCGGCGTTCCCCGGCCGGGGCCAGCGCAGCCAGGTCCGGGACCAGCGCCCCGCCCGGGCCGAACAGCTCCTCCGGCCGGTAGCTGCGCATCCACTCCTCGAGCTGGCGCAGGTGCCCGGGGTTGGTGCGCACCTCCATCAGGGGCACCTGGTGGGCACGCCAGGTGCCTTCCACGGGCAGGCCGTCGACGACCTTGGGGCCGGTCCAGCCCTTGGGCGTCTGGAGCACGACCACCGGCCAGCGCGGCCGGGTCTCGTCACCGTCGCCGCGGGCGCGGCGCTGGATGGCCGCGATCTCATCAGCCACCGTGTCCAGGGTGGCGGCCAGCTGCTGGTGCACCAGATCGGGCTGATCGCCGGCCACCCGGTACACGCGGTAGCCGTACCCCTCGAGCAGGGCGTCCAGCTCGTGGTCGGGGATCCGGGCCAGCACCGTGGGGTTGGCGATCTTGTAACCGTTCAGGTGCAGGATGGGCAGGACCGCGCCGTCCTGAGCCGCGTTGAGGAATTTGTTGGAATGCCAGCCGGTGGCCAGCGGGCCGGTCTCGGCCTCGCCGTCGCCGACTACGCAGACCGCGATCAGGTCGGGATTGTCGAAGACCGCCCCGTAGGCGTGGGCCAGCGAGTAACCGAGTTCGCCGCCCTCGTGGATGGACCCGGGGGTCTCCGGCGCGGCATGGCTCGGGATGCCGCCGGGGAAGGAGAACTGGCGGAACAGCCGGCCCATCCCGGCCTCGTCCGCGGTGATGTTCGGGTACAGCTCGGAGTAGGTGCCCTCAAGGTAGGTGTTGGCCACGATCCCGGGGCCGCCGTGACCGGGGCCGGTCACGTAGATCATGTTCAGGTCCCGGTCCCGGATCAGCCGGTTCATGTGGGCGTAGATGAGGTTGAGGCCGGGTGTGGTGCCCCAGTGCCCCAGCAGCCGGGGCTTGATCTGCTCGGCCCGCAGCGGCTCGCGGAGCAGCGGGTCGTCGCCCAGCAGGTAGATCTGGCCCACCGACAGGTAGTTCGCGGCCCGCCAGTAGGCATCCAGGTTCTTCAGCTCGGTGGCGGTCAGCGGGGACGGCTCGGTCACGGTCACGGCTACTCCTCACGGTGGGGCCGGTCCCGGCGAGCCTATTACCGGTAGTTGCTCCACAGCGGCCCGGTAGCCCGCCATTCGGCGTCCCAGGCGGCCAGCCTGCGTCGCTGCAGCATCCGGCGGACGGCGAGCGCGGCCACGGCGAGCAGCACCGAGCAGCCGAGCCCGGACATCAGGCCGGCGAACGCAGCCTGGTGCAGAATCTGGGCGCGGCCCAGCGGAGGCCCGGTCAGCTGGCCCGACACGCTGGTCCACACGGCGACTCTGGCCCCGGCGCGCAGGCCGGCCTGCGCGGCGACCCGGCCGGTGTGCGCCGTCCCGTCCGGGGCGATCCAGCGGACCGGGACCTGGGCGAGGTAGACGGCCCCGTACGGGTTGTCCGCGGGCGCGGGCACGTCCTGCCGCACCACGGCGCCGACCCGGTGCCAGGCGGCCTGCTCGGACCGCGCCGTGACCGTGGCGCCGTCCCAGACCCACCGGCCGACGCCGAACGCGGTCACCGGGGCGGCGACCAGGAATACGGCCAGCAGCCCGAGCATGAGCACCGATTCGATCCGGTCCACCGGGCGGCGGAGCGGGTTACGGTCCGGGCGCAGCCCGTTGACCACCCGCCGCCATCGCGCCCGCCGCGGCTCGCGCCTGCTGCGGAACTCCGGGGTCCTCGCCCACCTGCGCATCGCTGGCCAGCCTTTGCGGTCGTCACCGGTTCCCGCTCTTTCTTTACCCACAGTCGCGGAAGATAATTGGCCGATGACTTACGCGGAGCGTTAACGTTTGCCGGGTGGA
>DASWVA010000155.1:0-4885 GCA_036401415.1 Streptosporangiaceae bacterium | reverse complement strand
GAGCACGACGTTGTCGATGCCGCTGGTGGCGATCCCGGCGTCCTTGATGACCTGCTGGAACGGGCCCTTGCAGCGGTCCAGGAGGTCGGAGGTCATCCGCTGGAACTCGGCCCGCGACAGGCGGGTGTCCAGGTGCAGCGGGCCCTGGTCGGAGTGGGAGATGTAGGGCAGGTTGATCTGCGCCTCGGACCCGCTGGACAGCTCGATCTTGGCGCGCTCGCCGGCCTCACGCAGCCGCTGCCGCGCCATCTTGTCCTTGGACAGGTCGATGCCGTAGTTGTTCTTGAAGTCCTGCACCAGCCAGTCCACGATGCGCTGGTCCCAGTCGTCACCACCGAGGTGGTTGTCGCCGCTGGTGGCCTTCACCTCGACCACGCCGTCGCCCACCTCGAGCAGGGACACGTCGAAGGTACCGCCGCCCAGGTCGAAGACCAGGATGGTCGCCTCGTTGTCCTTCTCCAGGTGGTACGCGAGCGCCGCGGAGGTCGGCTCGTTGATGATCCGGAGCACGTTGAGCCCGGCGATCTGGCCGGCCTCCTTGGTCGCCTGCCGCTGCGCGTCGCTGAAGTACGCGGGGACGGTGATCACGGCGTCCGCGATCGTCTCGCCCAGGTAGGCCTCGGCGTCCCGCTTGAGCTTCTGCAGGATGAACGCGCTGATCTGCTGGGCGTTGAACTTCTTGCCGTCGATGGTGACGGCCCAGTTGGTGCCCATCTGCCGCTTGACGGACCGGATCGTCCGGTCGACGTTCGTCACGGCCTGCCGCTTGGCCACCTCACCGACGAGTACTTCCGAGTTCTTGGCGAAGGCGACCACGGACGGCGTGGTCCGCGACCCCTCCGCGTTAGCGATGACAGTGGGCTCTCCGCCCTCCAGGACGGCGACCACAGAGTTGGTCGTCCCAAGGTCAATCCCTACCGCTCGTGCCATGAGCTATCCCTCTGTTTGATAAGCCTGCGTGGTTGAGTCTTCCGGGCTCAAGGTTGCCATGACGCTCAACCGTTGGCAACTGACTTGAGTCAATTAGGCTCAACTTTGCCGGGCCGGGTCTTGTTCCCGGCCGGCCAGAAATTTTCCGCCGCCCAAGGAACCATCGTGCGGTGCCCCGCGGCGTGAATCCCTACGTTGCCGCCGGGCCGGCCGGGCCCGCACGGGGCGGGTACGCGGCGGCTGACCTTCGGTAAATATGGAACGCCCGCACGGGCGGGATACGTCCCGCCACCGTCCGCGGGCCCGCGAAGTTACCAGGCAGTAGGATGCTGGAGCATCGCGTTACCGGATCGCCCGCGAACCGGGCCAAGGCGGGCGGCGTACGCTGACTGCCAACGCGTCAGGAGGAGGTCCCTGGTGGCCCTGAGAATCGTCCTTGGCCTGGTCATGACCGCGGCGGCCGCCGTGCTGGCGGGCCGCCGGTTGTGGTGGCTGGGCCGCCTGGGCCGGTCCGGGCAGCCCGCGCCGGAGCGGATCGCGGCGGTGCGCTCCCACCCCGAACGGGACGTGCGGGTCCAGGCCACCGAGGTCTTCGGCCAGCGCAAGCTGCTCAAGTGGACGATTCCCGGGCTGGCGCACCTCGTCACGTTCTGGGGCTTCATCATCTTGATCTTCACGATCATCGAGAGCTACGGGGACCTGTTCTCCCGGACGTTCGCGATCCCCGGGATCGGGCACTCCTCCGCCCTCGGCTTCCTGGAGGACCTGTTCGCGGTGCTGGTGCTGGCCGGCATCGTCACGTTCACGATCATCCGGCTGGCTGACCACCCGGGCCGGGAGGGCCGGGCGTCCCGGTTCTACGGGTCGCACACCCGGGCGGCCTGGCTGGTGCTGGCCGGCATTTTCCTGGTCGTGGCCACGCTGCTGCTGTACCGGGGCGCGCAGATCAACACCGGGGTGTTCCCCTACGCCCACGGTGCGTTCGCCTCGCAGCTCGTCGGCCACTGGCTGCACCCGCTCGGGTCCGGGGTCAACTCGGTGCTGGAGGCGGTGTTCGTGCTGGCCCAGCTGGGCGTGATCCTGGCCTTCGGGGTGTTCGTCACCTACTCCAAGCACCTGCACATCGGCATCGCACCCCTGAACGTGCTGTTCTCCCGCCGCCCGAACGCCCTCGGGGCCCTGGAGCCGATGCGCTCGGGGGGCAAGGTGCTGGACTTCGAAGAGGCCGACCCGGACGTGGACGTGTTCGGGCTGGGCAAGATCGAGGACTTCACCTGGAAGGGCCTGCTCGACCTGGCCACCTGCACCGAGTGCGGGCGCTGCCAGTCCCAGTGCCCGGCCTGGGCCACCGGCAAGCCGCTGTCACCCAAGCAGGTCATCCTCGATCTGCGCGACCACGCCTTCGCCAAGGCGCCGTTCATGCTGGCCGGCTCGGATGAGGCACGGGCGGCGCTGCCCGCCAACGTGCTGGCCGAGGCGGACCGCCCCCTGGTCGGCGGGGCCGACGTGAACGGCGTGATCGACCCGGACGTGCTGTGGTCCTGCACGAACTGCGGGGCGTGCGTGGAGGAATGCCCGGTCGACATCGAGCACATCGACCACATCGACGGCATGCGCCGTCACCAGGTCCTGATCGAGTCCGCGTTCCCGCCCGAGGCTTCCTCCCTGCTGAAGAACCTGGAGAACAAGGGCAACCCGTGGGGCATGGGCGAATCGGCCCGGCTGGCCTGGACCACCGAGCTGGACTTCGACGTGCCGGTCATCGACGGCCACATCGCCGACGACATGGAGTACCTGTTCTGGGTCGGCTGCGCCGGCGCGCTGGAGGACCGGGCCAAGAAGACGACCAAGGCCATCGCCGAGCTGCTGCACACCGCCGGGGTGAACTTCGCCGTGCTGGGGCCGGCCGAGACCTGCACCGGGGACCCGGCCCGGCGGATGGGCAACGAGTTCGTCTACTCGATGCTGGCCCAGCAGAACGTGGAGACCCTGAACGAGGCCGGGGTGGCCAAGGGCTCCGGGAAGACGATCGTGGCCTCGTGCCCGCACTGCTTCAACACCATCGCCAACGAGTACCCGCAGCTCGGCGGGAACTACGAGGTCATCCACCACACCCAGCTGCTGGCCCGGCTGGTGGAGCAGGGCAAGCTCACCCCCGTGGGTGAGGTCAAGGAGAAGATCACCTACCACGACCCGTGTTTCCTGGGCCGGCACAACAAGGTCTACACGCCGCCCCGGGAAATCATCGACGCGGTGCCGGGCACCCGGGCCGAGGAGATGCCCCGGTGCAAGAACCGCGGATTCTGCTGCGGGGCGGGCGGCGCCCGGATGTGGATGGAAGAGCGCATCGGCAAGCGGATCAACACCGAGCGGATCGACGAGGCGCTGGCCCTCGACCCGGACAGCATCTCCACGGCCTGCCCGTACTGCCTGGTCATGCTGGGGGACGCGGTGGCGGCCAAGAAGGGCTCCGGGGAAGCCAGGGAGTCCCTGGAGGTCATCGACGTGGCCCAGCTGCTGGCCCGCTCGGTCGCGCTGCAGCGGCCCCCGGCCCCCGGCCCGGGTGCCGCGGCGCGGGCCGACGCCGAAACCGCGGACGTCGAGACCGGCGTCGACGCCGCCCCGCCCGGCGACGTCCTCTCCGCCGCTGAGGGCCAGCCGACCACCACCGTGCAGACGCCGCCCGGCGACGGGGCCTCCAGCCCGGGCACCACCTCGGCCGGGCCCGACGCCACCTCCGCCGCCCCGCCCCGCCAGGCCGACGGTGAGGGTGAGGCGGGCACGAACACGGTGGAGGGCCGGGCACCGACCTTCCGCCCCGGCGAGGACGGCGACGCCTCCGCCGTGACCCCGAGTGAGGTCACCGGCAGCAAGCACCCCGGCGATGGGGGCCGGGAGGACGGCCCGGCTGACTCCGCCGGCTCACCTTCCTAGCCAGCCGGTCCTGTCCATCCGGTTGTTCCGTCCGGCCGCTTCGTCCGGCCGCTCCGCGGGTAGCTGGTCAGGCCGGAACGAGACGCCCGGCCGCGGAGCACTGCGCACAGGCCGGACCGCCGGCCGTGGTGCTCACGTCGTGGCAGCGCGGGCACCCGACCAGGGTGTCGAACCGCGGGTCGCGGTAGGCGCGGCCGAGTCCGGCGTCGCGCCGCTCGATGTCCCAGGCCCGCCAGCTGGCCTCGGCATCTTCGCCGGCGAACATCAGGTCGCCCGCGAGGGCCAGGCAGACGGACATCCAGCCCTTCGGCCGATCGTCCGGCCCGGCCAGGATCCCCGCCCGTGCCTGCCGGACCCAGGCCCTGGCCTGCCGGATTCCCGCCCGTGCCTGCCGGACCCAGGCCCTGGCCTGCCGGATTCCCGCCAGTGCCTGCCGGATCCCTGCCCGTGCCTGCCGGATCCCTGCCCTGGCCGCGCCCGCCTGAGCGGCCACCATACTGAGACCGCTGCTGAGCGCTGCGGCCAGCCGGGAAGGTTGCCACCTCAGGCTGGACGCTCGGCGCGCGTGGGCAAGCTCGTATTCGCGGGCCAGCCGCCCGGCTGGTTCGGCTGGTTCGGCTCGGCTGGATCCGATTGGGGCCAGACGGACGGTGATGGTGTCGCGCAGGGCTGGCGCGGTCGCGCCAGCCCTGCGGGTTCGCCCCGGCGGACGTGCACCGTGAGCGGTGCAACGAGGTGGTGGCGCCGCTTTTCGGTGGCCGTGGCCCCGGCGCGTGGCGACGCACCCCGGCAGGGACGACATCCGGTCTGGGTTCATGGGACGCAGCATCTCTTCTGGGTGTTCATGGGGCCAAGGAGCAAAGCGGCGGATTCGCCGTCATGGCCGCACGATCACGGGTCATCAGGCGGTGGCCGCGGGCGCGTGGCCCCCCTGTCGGCCGAGCGCCGGGGCAAATACACTGGGCCTGATTGCATGCTCCCCTTGGCATTGCCCTTTGGCAAGTGCCAAAATCAAATGCCA
>DASWVA010000154.1:0-6537 GCA_036401415.1 Streptosporangiaceae bacterium | reverse complement strand
TCCAGAACACCAGCGCGTTGCGCCGCTCCCGGGCCACGGTGGCGTTCTGGATCGAATCGCCCGCGATGACCGCGATCCCGTCGGCGGTGGCCACGGCGAGCGCGATGGTCCCGGCGCTGTGCCCGGGCGCGGCCACGACCTCCACCCCGGGCAGCAGCCGGGTGCCTTCCTCGGCGATCCGGATCCGGTCCTCGTAGCGGCTGACCACGGCGTCGATCCACTCCGGGCAGCCGGAGTCGTTGCGGTGCGGATGGCGCACGTACCGCCGCTCGTCCGGGTGCAGCACGACCTCGGCGCCGGGAAACATGTCCAGGTTCTCGATGTGGTCCCAGTGCGCATGCGTGCAGACCAGCATGTCGATGCTGTCCCGGGTCAGGCCCCGCTGCCGCAGCGACGCATCCAGCGCGGGCCGGCGGCCGGTGTGCCCGGTATCGACCAGGATGCGCCTGAGCGTCCCCTGTTCGTCGATGCCCTGCACCAGGGTCACCGAGCAGAACGCGATCGAGCCCTGGTCGCTGCCCAGCCGGTAGCCGTCCAGGATCGTTTCCACGCTGGGGCTGGTCAGCCTCACGACTACTCCTATCCTTAGGCGGCGGCCGTGCCGTGCGCGGCAAAAGTTTACCGCACGTTGTTATTTCAGCTCTTAATGGGCATTTGGGTACCATCGTAAAATGCGCAGGAAACATTGCGGAAACTCAAATAGTTCGGCCGGCATAAATTGGATTCGGGTAACATGCTACAGTTGTAAAAACTAACGCCATGACCTGATAGGAGTCCTTGTGCGCGTTCTGGTCCTGGGTGGCGACGGATTCTGCGGATGGCCAACGACGCTGTATCTATCAGAGCGTGGCCACGACGTCACCATCGTGGATAACTTGAGCCGCCGAAAGATTGACGTCGATCTCGAGGTCCAGTCGCTGACTCCGATCCGGCCGATCAGCGAGCGGATCAGGGTCTGGGGTGAGGTGTCCGGCCGCCACGTCGGCTTCGTCAACCTCGATCTGGCCACCGAGTACGACCGGCTGGCCGCCCTGCTGGCCGAGCTGCGGCCGGACGCCATCGTGCACTTCGCCGAGCAGCGGGCCGCGCCGTACTCCATGCGGAGCGCGCAGACCAAGCGCTACACCGTGGACAACAACGTCCGGGCCACGCACAACCTGCTGACCGCCCTGGTCGACACCGGCGTCGACGCGGCGCTGGCGCACCTGGGCACGATGGGGGTCTACGGGTACGGCTGGTCGGGCAGCGCGCCGATCCCCGAGGGTTACCTCATGGTCAAGGTGCCGACCCCCGACGGTGAGCTGGAGCGGGAGATCCTGCACCCGGCCAACCCCGGGTCGGTCTACCACATGACCAAGACCCTGGACCAGCTGCTGTTCGCCTTCTACGCCAAGAACGACGGACTGCGCATCACCGACCTGCACCAGGGCATCGTCTGGGGCACCCAGACCGAACAGACCAGCCGGGACGAGCGGCTGATCAACCGCTTCGACTACGACGGCGACTACGGGACCGTGCTCAACCGGTTCCTGATGCAGGCCGCCATCGGTCACCCGCTGACCGTGCACGGCTCGGGCGGCCAGACGCGCGCATTCATTCATATCCGGGACACCGTGCGCTGTATTGAATTGGCGATCACGAATCCGCCGCAAAACGGCTCCCGGGTACAGGTGCTGAACCAGATCACGGAAACGCACCAGGTGCTCGAATTGGCCAAGCTGGTGGCCGACACCATGGGCGTGGATATCGCCTACCTGCCGAACCCCCGGCGCGAAGCCGACGAGAACGACCTCGTCGTCCGCAACGATCAGTTCCTCGCGCTCGGCCTGGAGCCGACCACGCTGTCCGAAGGGCTGCTGGAGGAGGGCACCGACATCGCGTCCCGGTACAAGGACCGGGCCGACCTGACGAAGATCATGGCTCGTTCGGTCTGGCGCGCGGGCATGGAGACCTCCGGGGACCTGCTCACCGAGCTGCCCGAAGACGAGTCCTGACCACACGCACGTCAGCGCGGCCGCCGGCTCAGCCGGCGGCCGCACTCATGCCTGCTGCCGGTCCGGGACGGCGGCGATGACCGCCGGGGCGGGCCCGGCGCTGAGCACGGCCGCGGCCAGGTGGGCCAGGTGCACCGGGTCCCGGCCCGCACCCTGGCGGATCTGGGTGCGGCAGCTGTAGCCGTCGGCCACGACCCGTGACTCCTGGTCGGCCCGCAACGCGGGGTAGAGCACCCGCTCGGCGCACGCCTGGGACACCTCGTAGTGGCCCTGCTCGAAGCCGAAGTTCCCGGCCAGGCCGCAGCAGCCGGAGTCGAGCACGTCCGCTTCGACGCCCAGCGCCGCCATCACCTCGCGGTCGGCGTCGAAGCCGAACTCCGCGTGCTGGTGACAGTGCACCTGGACCAGCGCCCGGGACCGCCCGGCCGCGGGCGCCGCCATCGACCGGGACCGCAGCTCGGCGGCGTGCGGCGCCAGCACCTCGGCCAGCGACCGGACCGACGCGCTGGCCTGCCGGGCCGCCGGGTCGTCCGGCAGCAGCTCGGTGGCGTCGGACTTCAGGGTGGCCGTGCAGCTCGGCTCCAGGCCGACGATCGGCACCTGGTCCTCCAGCCACGGGCGCAGCACCGCCAGCGTCCGGGCCAGCACCTTCCTGGCCTGGTCGAGCTGGCCGGTGCTGTGCCAGGTCAGGCCGCAGCAGACCGGGGCGGAGGGGACTTCGACCCGGTAGCCGAGAGCCTCCAGCGCGGTCACCGCGTCCCGGCCGATGGCGGGCTCCAGGTAGTTGGTGAACGTGTCCGGCCAGACCAGCAGCCGGGGGCCGTCCTCCGGGCCCCGCGGGCCGCGGCGGGCGAACCAGGCCTGGAACGACTCGGTGGCCAGCGCCGGGATGTCCCGTTCCGGGGTCACCCCGCCGAGCCGCTTGGCCAGCGCGGCCAGCGGCCTGATCCGGGCCGCCCGGTTCAGCACGGCCGCGCTCCGGGTCCGGGACACCAGCCGCAGCCAGCGGGGCAGCCAGCCGAGCGAATAGTGCGTCACCGGGCGGCGCCGCCCGGCGAACCGCTGGGCCAGAAACTCAGCTTTGTAGGCGGCCATGTCCACGCCCACCGGGCAGTCCCGCTTGCAGCCCTTGCAGGACAGGCACAGGTCGAGCGCGCCGGCCACGTCGTCGGCGTGCGCGGCGTCCACCCCGGCCCGGCCGCTGGCGAACTCGAACAGCAGCCGGGCCCGGCCGCGGGTCGAGTGCTGCTCGTCCCCGGTGGCCCGGAAGCTGGGGCACATCACGCCGCCCGACGCGGACAGGCAGGCCCCCACGCCGACGCAGCGGCGGGTGGCCGCCTCCAGGCTGCCGTGGTCGTGGGCCAGGGCCAGCTGGGGCCGGAAGCCCGGCCGCGGGCCGTCCACGAACACCCGCAGGTCGGCGTCGAGCTTGCGGGGCCGGACGATGGTGCCGGGGTTCATCCGGTCCCGCGGGTCCCAGATGCCCTTGAACTCGGCGAACGCGTCGATCAGCTCCGGCGGGTACATCCGCGGCAGCAGCTCGGACCGGGCCTGGCCGTCGCCGTGCTCGCCGGACAGCGAGCCGCCGCGCTCGGTGACCAGGTCGGCGGCCTCCTCGATGAACCGGCGGAAGTCCGCGATGCCGGGCTCGGTGATCAGGTCGAAGTCGATCCGGATGTGCACGCACCCGTCACCGAAGTGCCCGAAGTAGGTACCGCGGCGGCCGTGGTCGTCCAGCAGCTTGCGGAACTCCCGCAGGTAGGACCCGAGCTGCTCGGGCGGCACCGCGGTGTCCTCCCAGCCGGGCCAGGCCTCCCGGCCGTCGGCGCCGCGGGTGACGATGCCGGACCCGTCGTCGCGGATCCCCCACAGCGTCCGCGCCTGGGCCGGGTCGGTGATGATCCGGCTGGTCCCGCCGGTCTGCGCGGCCCGGGCCGCGATGGCCTGGGCGGTGGCTCCGGCCTCGGCCGGGGTGGCGCCACCGGTCTCGATGAACAGCCAGCCCTGGCCGTCCGGCAGCAGCGTGTGCCGCTGGTCAGCGGGGCGGGCCGCCCGCAGCGCGGCGATCAGCGCCACGTCCATGCCCTCGATGGTCAGCGGGGCCAGGTCCAGGAACCCGGGGGCCGCGTCGGCGGCCCCGAACGCGCCCGGGTAGCCGACCACGGTCAGCACCCGGACGGCCGGGGTGGGGACGAGCTCCACGGTGGCTTCGAGCAGGGTCGCGCAGGTGCCTTCGGTGCCGACCAGGGCCCGGGCCAGGTTGAAGCCGTTCTCGGGCAGCAACTGATCCAGGTTGTAACCCGACACCCGGCGGGTCAGCTGCGGGGTCTGGGTGCGGATCGCGGTGGCGTGCCGCTCGCCCAGGTCGCTCAGGCCGCGGTAGATCTCCCCGGTCCGGCCTTCGGCGGCGCGGCACTGGGCCAGCTCGTCCGGGCTGGTCGGCCCGGCCACCAGCCGGGTTCCGTCGTAGGTGACCACGGCCAGCTCGCGCACGTTGTCCACGGTCTTGCCCCAGGCCACCGAGTGGGACCCGCAGGCGTTGTTGCCGATCATCCCGCCGAGGGTGCAGCGGCTGTGGGTGGACGGGTCGGGCCCGAAGGTCAGACCGTATTGGGCGGCCGCGGCTCGCAGGTCGTCCAGGACCACGCCGGGCTGGACCCGGGCCGTGCCGGCTTCGGGGTCGATGCTCAGCACCGACCGCAGGTGGCGGGAGAAGTCGATGACCACAGCCTCGTTGACGGCCTGCCCGCCGATGCTGGTGGCCGCGCCGCGCGGCAGGACCGGTACGCCGTGGCGGCGGCAGACCTCCACCGTGGCCAGCACGTCGTCGATGTCCCGCGGCTGCACGACCCCGATCGGCACGTGCCGGTAGTTGGAGGCGTCGGCCGCGAACGCCCCCCGGCTGGCCGAGTCGAACCGGACCTCGCCCCTGACCTCCCGGGCCAGGTCGGCCGCCAGCCCCTGGGTCACCTCTGTTGTTCCATCCGGCACAGCATCAAAGGGTAGTAGGCGAGCGGGAAGCTCGCGCGGGTCCTCCCCCCGGAGCGCCCAGGACTGGGCAGGACTATCGGCAAACTTATTGACTGTCAATTATGTTGCCTAAATCGGCGGATCGGCTTAGGGTGGAAGGCGTGGACACCGAAGCCGCCCCCGCCGCCCCCGCCGCCCGGGGCGCCCCGGGCGCCCCGGGCGCCCCGGGCGATGTTCCGATCCCGGCCCTGCTGCGGGGGGCCCGAGGCAGCTACGGGGCCACGATCGCGGCGCGACTGGCCGAGGCAGGCTTCGAGGATCTGCCCCGCAACGGCCCGTTCGTCCTGGGCGGCATGGCCCATCAGGGCGGGTCGGCGGTGGAAATGATCAAGGGGCTGGGTGTCAGCCGGCAAGCGGCCAGCCAGCTGATCGACACCCTGGTGCTGCGCGGTTACCTGACCCGGGAGGTAAACCGGGCCGACCGCCGCCGCATGGACGTCGAGCTCACCGACCGCGGGCGGGCCGCAGCCGAGGTGGTCCGGGGCGCCATCGGACAGGTCGATCGGCAGCTGGCGGCCATGATCTCCCCGGCCGAGCTGGCCGGCCTGCGCGCCGGGCTGGCGGCGCTGGCGGCCGTTCAGGAAAGGACCCGGCGTGACCGGTCGCCCAGCGAGTTCTGACCGCCCGGCCGGGCAGGTTCTCGGCGTCGCGCCCGGCCTGCCCACCACGGACATGGACCGGACCGTCGAGCACTACGGCCGGCTCGGCTTCACGTTCTCCGCCTTTGGCTCGGCTTCGGCCGACGGCGCCGGCTTCACCATCGCGGAGCGTGACGGCATAGAGCTTCATTTTGCGCTCAAGCCCGATCACGACCCGGCCCGCACCACCACCTGGATCTACCTCTACGTCGACGACGCCGACCAGATCGCCGCCGAATTCACGGCCGCGGGGGCCGAGCTGAAGCGAAGCCCGCACGACACCGTTTACCGGATGCGGGAACTTGCGCTCATCGACCCCGACAGCAACCTGCTGCTGTTCGGCTCACCACGGCCCGGCCCCGGCCATTGACCGCCGCGGATCCTGGAATCCGCGGCGGCGGCGGGATGCGCGGTCCGGTACCGGAGGGGCAGCGGTAGTCCTAGAGCGGCGTGAGCTCACCAGTTCTCGATTGAGCGGGTGAAGATGCCCGCGATGTCGTCCTCGGTGACCGGCCGCGGGCAGGTGGCCAGCAGCCGCTGCTGCTTCATCGTCCCCGGCACCAGGTCGGGGACGTCGGACTCGGTGTAGCCGACCGCGCCGATGCCGTTCGGGATCCCGATGTCCCGCATCAAGTCGATGAGGGCCGACGGCAGCTGCTCGCCTGCGTCGTTCAGCTTGCCCTGGTCCGGCGCGAGCATGGCCGCCGCCCGCAGGTGCCGGTCCGGGGCACTTCCGAAGCTGAACCGGAACGCCTCCGGGGCGGTCAGCGACACCGACATGCCGTGCGGCACCATCGGCTCCTGCTGCGGGTAGCCCGCGGGCCGGAAGTCCTTGACCATGCCCGCGATCGGGTAGGCGTTGGCGTGCGGGATGT